>NZ_JBHTTQ010000052.1:24726-47937 GCF_042794475.1 Streptomyces sp. NPDC056527 | reverse complement strand
GCCCGCACACAGAGTGCGGGCTGAGCGGGTCGTTTCTGCGTCTCGGCACCTGACGCTGGAAGAGCGCCTCTACATCGCTGACCAGGTGTGGGCGAAGGTGTCCGTGCGGAGGGTCGCCGCGGCCCTGGAGCGCAGTCCCGTCGACGATCAGCCGGGAGATACGGCGCAACCGCCACCCCGTCAACGGCCAGTACCGGCCGCACGCCGATGAGGCCCGCGCCGAGTCGCGCCGGCCCCGCCCCAAACCTGCGAAGATCGCTCAGAATCCGGAGCTGCGGGAGTACATACAGGAGCGTCTGGGCAGGCGGTGGAGCCCGGAACAGATTGTGCAGCACCTGCACCGGGACTTCCCCGACCGGCCGGAGATGCACGTGGTTCACGAGACGATCTACCAGGCCATCTATGTCCAGGGCCGGGGAGAGCTGCGCCGGGAGCTGGTCAAGGCCCTGCGGACCGGACGGGTCCGCCGCAAGCCTCGCCGCCAGGCCCAGCAGCGTCAGCCGCGTTATCGGCACCCCATGGTGATGATCAGCGAACGTCCTGCCGAGGTCGCCGACCGGGCCGTTCCCGGCCACTGGGAAGGCGACCTGATCATCGGCAAGGACAACGGGTCCGCCATCGGCACCCTGGTCGAACGCACCACCCGCTATGTGATGCTCCTGCACCTGCCCAACGGCCGCGGCACCGGGCTGGTCCGTGACGCGCTGGTGAAGGTCGTGACGTCTCTGCCGGCCCATCTCACGCGGTCTCTGACCTGGGACCAGGGCAGCGAGATGGGGCGCCACCACGAGTTCACCATCGCCACGGACGTTCCGGTCTACTTCTGCGATCCGGCCGGTCCCTGGCAGCGCGGGTCGAACGAGAATACGAACGGCCTGCTACGGCAGTACTTTCCCAAGGGCACCGATCTGTCGGTTCACAGCCGAGAGCACCTGGACGCTGTCGCTGCCGAACTCAACGGACGCCCACGCAAACGCTCGGCTGGGAAACTCCAGCCGAGCGCCTCGCTGCACTGCTTGCGCGGCCGATCACCCCGTCTGCATGAGGCAATGACTCATGATCGCTCTCCGGCGGGGAAGTGCAGCGCCGAGTACTTATCGGCCCCGAATCCGTGCTCGCAGGTGCTCGCTCAGCACAACATCATGCGAAAGCCCGGCCAGCTCCTGCGCTTCCACGTCCACGTCCTGCTGCGTGAGGATGCCGGCCAGGAAGCTCCAGTGGCCGGCCGCCACCTGCTCGTGTGTTTCGCTACCGGTCGGCTCGTCCGGCCCGACCACTGTCCGGGCCTCCTCCTCGATTTCCTCGGCGGAGATGTGCGAACAGGTGTCCGTGGGAGCCGATGAGGTCCAGCTCCACCCCCGGTCGTTCAGCAGCACCAGGCTGCGGTCATCTGCGAGTACAGCTTCAAGCCGCGCGGTCACCGACGTGTGCTGAGCGTCTGTGGCAGCCTTGTCCAGATCGACATAAGTGACCAAACGAGTCACGGCAGTCACTTTGCCCTCCTCTCAGCTCACCAACTCCTGGTCGAGCCATCGCGCTGAATGGCCACGATATCCGGGACCGGCTTCCGGCCCACACATCCGCCTCCCGGGCCGGGCCAGCCTTCGTCAACCACCGAGCGCCATCTACCCTGACCGCACCTACAGCCTCTGTGTTGCGACGACTGCTGGAATCCGCCCAGAGCCTGAGGGGGCCTCTCCTATGACGGCCGCAGAGCTGCCCGGGCACCTGCGCCACCATTCCGGGAAGAACGCAGGCCCACTTCGAAGGGGTATCTGGCGCCCTCGACCCGCCCTAAGCTCGACCCGCATCGACCGAAGCGGGGGAATCGATGGACTGGCAGTGCACGAAGTGCGGGGAGCCCATCACGTTCGCCGACGGAGAGTCGATTTCCGACGCCACCCGCCGCCACTCACGCGAAGCCGTACATGCGTGGACCGGTGCACGGCGGACACTTCCCACCGGCTCTGAGCAGCGGTGGCTCACACCGTCCGAGCGTGCCGACCGATCCGTGCGCGCCTCGACCTCACGTCCCGGCTCCGTCCCCGGAGACAGGACGGTGAAGAGGACCACCGAAGCCGAGAGGTGGGCTCCCGCGAGCAGCGCCCTCTACCTCGTCGCCGGAATCGTGATGGCCATCGGCATCGGCATCGCGGCCTTCCCTGTCGGCTCTGCCGAGGAGCCCGACCGCAACCCTTCGGGGTCATCCACCGTCCTGTACCCCGAGCCCGACGGCAGCCCTTCCGAGTCGCACACCGCTTCGATCACCGAGCCCGAGGCCGGCTCCACCCCGACGCCATCCCCACCTCTCGGCTCCAACGGCCTGAACACGGCAGGCGGCCGGCCTCGCGAAACACGCGACAACGACAGCTACTACGACGGGAATTACGACAACGACGACGAGTGGCACCGCGACCACGGCAACCCCGACGAGTACTACGACGGCAACTACGAGAACGACGACGACTACCACCGCAAGTACGGCAGGGAATGACCGAGCGAGGATCCCAGCGTCCCGGCCGGACGGTTTCGGGTTCCGGGACATCCAGCGGTATCCGGCCTGATGAGCCGGATACCGGTCCACCCCCGGGGACCGCTCGTCAGCCGACCCCCGGGGGTCCCATGCCGCCCTTGAGGCGTTCGATGTCCGAGGCTCGGACCTGGATCACGAACAGGGCTATGAAGAACGCCACGATGGCGAACGCCGCCGCCGTGATGAAGCCGGACGAGACACCGGATGTGAGGACCTCGTCCGCATAGGGCGGTGGCAGCTGGCCGGTCTTGGCGAACTGGGCCTTCTCCAGGGGGCCCGCCTGGGAGAGGAAGATCGGTACCTGCTCCTGCGCCTCGTTGCGGCTGGCCGTGCCGAAGACCGTCACCAGGATCGAGAGGCCGAGCGAACCGCCCACCTGCTGGGTGGCGTTGAGCAGGCCGGACGCGGCGCCCGCCTCCCGCTGCTCGACGTTGGACAGCGCCATGATGGTCAGTGAGACGAACATCAGGCCCATGCCCATGCCGAAGACGAGGATCGGACCCAGGATGCTGCCCAGGTAGGTGGAGTCGACGTTGGTCAGGGTCAGCCAGGACAGGCCGGCCGCCGACAGGAGCGAGCCGACGACCATGAAGGGTTTCGGCCCGAACTTGGGCAGCAGTTGGGAGGCGAACCCGGCTCCGACCGCGATGATCGCGCTGACGGGCAGGAAGGCGAGGCCGGTCTTCAACGGGCTGAAGTGCAGGACGCCTTGCACCCAGAGCGTCAGGAAGAAGAACATCCCGAAGATCGCCGCGGCCAGACAGAGCATGATCGCGTACGTGCCCGCCCGGTTGCGGTCGGCGAACATGTGCAGCGGAGTGATCGGCTGTCGGGAGCGGCGCTCCACCATGATGAACAGGAGCAGCAGGACGACGGCCGCGCCGAACGAGGCGAGCGTCCACGGGTCGCGCCAGCCCTCCTGGGAGGCGCGGATGAATCCGTACACCAGCGCCACCATGCCGAGGGTGGAGGTGAAGGCTCCAGTGAAGTCGAAGTGGCCGGGGTGCCGCTCGGACTCCTTGATGTGGCGGGGCGTGAGGAACGCGATGAGCAGCGCGATGGGCACGTTGACGAAGAAGATCCAGCGCCAGTCGAGCCATTCGACGAGCAGTCCGCCGGCGACGAGCCCGATCGCGCCGCCGCCCGCGGAGACGGCCGCGAACACACCGAACGCCCGGTTGCGTTCCGGGCCCTCTTCGAAGTTCGTGGTGATCAGGGAGAGCGAGGTCGGGGAGGCGATGGCTCCGCCGACGCCCTGGAGCGCCCGGGCGGCGAGGAGTTGCCAGTCGTTCTGTGCCAGCCCGCAGAGCAGCGAGGCGAACCCGAAGAGCAGGATGCCGAACATGAAGACACGGCGGCGGCCGAGGATGTCGCCGGCTCGTCCGCCGAGGAGCAGCAGTCCGCCGAAGGTCAGCGTGTAGGCGTTGACGACCCACGACAGGCTGGTCGTGGAGAAATCCAGCGCACTCTGGATGTGCGGCAACGCGATGTTGACGATCGTGATGTCGAGAACGACCATCAGCTGACAGGAGGCGATCACGAACAGGGCGATGCCCTTGCCGTCACCGCCCTTCCCGTGCGTCGCGGTCGCTGCTGGAGACGTCGGCTTCGGGGTACTCATGGCGCATCGCGCCCCTCGCCTGGTGTGGGGGAGCCGTGGGCCGGTCAGTCCACCTTTTCGACAGTAAGCCCGGGTCCGGCGGCTGACCAGTTGATCAAGACCCGCCCGCGGAGGTCTCCGCGACGAAGGCCCGGAGCTCCTTCGCCAGCCGTTCGGGCTGGTCCTCGGCGACGAGCGTCCTGCTGTCCTCGATCTCGACGAGCCGCCCCCGGGGCAGGAGTTCGGCGAGCCTGCGGCCGTGCTCGCGCGGCATCATCAGGTCGTCGACGGCCCAGACGACGAGCGCGGGACGGTCGAACGTCCGCAGCCCCTCGGCGGCCCGGAGGAGTTCGTCCTTGCGGACGGCGAGGCAGTAGCGGCGGAAGTCGTGGCGGATCGCGGGGTCGGTGCGCAGGGGCCGCAGCCAAGCGTCGGCGATCGCGTCGGGCACGGGCCGCCTGGTCAGCGCGCCCAGCCCGACGGGCAGCCGACGCAGCGGCTTCAGGCCGAGGACCCGGGCCATCAGGAGGATTCCGCCCGGGACGCGGCAGGCCAGGTCGATCATCTTGCCGGGCGTTCCCGGCGGGTAGTTGTCGAAGGCCTCGCAGGAGATCAGGACGAGCCTGGCGATCCGTTCGGGGTGGCGGACGGCGACGGTCTGGGCGCGTCCGCAGTCGCTCTCGACGAGGGTGACGTCGGTGAGATCGAGCCGGTCGAGGAGTTCGGCGATCAGGTCGACGACGCTGTCGGGCGAGAGCGGCACGTCCGGATCCATCGGGGTGCGATGGGAGCCGTACGGGAGGGTCGGTGCCACCACCCGGTGGTCCGGGGCGAGTTCGGTGACGACCTTGCGCCAGACACTGGCATCGTGGACCAGCCCGTGCAGCAGGACAAGCACGGGGCCGGGGCCGCCGGTGTCCTCGTACGCGACGGTTCCAGCGGTCAGTTCGATCTCCGGCATGGCTCCCCTGTTCCCCGCGCCTACTCCAGCACAGCGAAGCCGTCCAGCTCCACCTGAGCCTGATCGTCCCACAGCCGTACGACTCCGATCACGGCCATGGCCGGATAGTCGCGTCCCGCCAACCTCCGCCAGATGGCGCCGAGTTCATGTGCGTGGGTGCGGTAGGCGGCGACGTCCGTGGCGTAGACGGTGACGCGGGCGAGGTCGCGGGCGGTGCCGCCGGCGTGGCGGAGGGCGGTGAGGAGGTTGGTGAGCGCGGTCTCGAACTGCTCGGGCAGGGTCTCCCCCACCACCTTGCCGTCGCGGTCCAGGCTGGTCTGCCCGGCGAGGAAGACCAGCCGGGTGCCGGTGGCGGTCACGGCGTGGGAGAAGCCGGTGGGCGGGGACAGTTCGGCTGGGTTGTGCCGGTGCAGGCTCATCGGGACGGCTCCTTCGGCGACTCGGCGACGACAGGCTCCACGGGCGGCCTCCCGGTGGCGGGCTCCGCCGCGTGCGGACCGGGCGCGACAGGAGGCGGCGGCCCGTCGGCCGCCTCTGCCGCGGCGTACAGCTCCTTGGCGATGATCGTGCGCTGGACCTCCGTCGCTCCTTCGTAGATGCGCGGGGCACGCACCTCCCGGTAGAGGTGTTCCAGCAAATGGCCTCGTTGCAGCGCCCGTGCCCCGTGCAGTTGGACGGCGGCGTCGACCACGTACTGCGCCGTCTCGGTGGCCAGCAGTTTCGCCATCGCCGAGCGCCGGGGCACGTCGGCAGCGCCCGCGTCGTAGGCCGCCGCCGCCGCGTAGACGAGCAGGCGGGCGGCCTCGGTGCGGGTGGCCATCTCGGCGACCTGGTGGGAGACGGCCTGGAGGTCCCTCAGGACGCCGCCGAAGGCGGGCCGGGCGGCGGTGTGGGCGAGGGTCGCGTCGAGGGCGGCCTGGGCCATGCCGACGGCGAAGGCGCCGACGCTGGGGCGGAAGCGGTTGAGGGTGGTCATGGCGACCCGGAAGCCCCGGTCGGTCTCGCCGAGCACGTCCGCGGGGCCGACCGGGACGCCGTCGAAGACGAGGGAGCCGATGGCGTGCGGGGCGAGCATGTCGAGGGGGGTGCCGGAGAGGCCGGGGCGGTCGGCGGGGACGAGGAAGGCGGTGACGCCGCGGGCTCCGGCGCCCTGGGTCGTCCGGGCGAAGACGGTGGCGAAGTCGGCCTCGGGGGCGTTGGAGATCCAGCGCTTCTCGCCGTGGAGGCGCCAGCCGCCCGCGCGGTCGGGGCGCGCCTCCAGGGAGAGCGCGGCGGCGTCGGAGCCCGCGTCGGGCTCGCTGAGCGCGAAGGCCGCGACGGCGCGTCCCGCGACGATCTCGGGGAGCCAGCGGGCCCGCTGCTCGGGTGTGCCGAAGGCGGCGACGGGGTGGCCTCCGAGGCCCTGGAGGGCGAGCGCGGTCTCGGCCTCCGTACAGGAGTGGGCGAGGGACTCGCGCAGCAGGCAGAGGTCGAGGGCGCCCGCCTCGAAGAGCCCTGCGAGCAGGCCCAGCTCGCCGAGGGCGGCGACCAGGGGGCGGTTGACCCGGCCGGGCTCGCCCTTCTCGGCGAGGGGCCGCAGATGCTCGGCCGCGAGGGCGCGGAGCTCCGCGCATCGGGCGGTCTGGCGTGGATCGAGTGAGAATACGGACATTCGGACCCCTGTCTCCCTCTGGCTCGCTCGCCTGCATCAGTTCTATCGCGCACCGTTGACTGTCGTCACCATCACGATACGCTCGTTGGGCGACCCCACCACGACAAGGGGACGAACTCATGGAGCTGACCCCCTCGGCCCACCACGACACGTTCGCGCGCGACCATCTGCCGCCCGCCGACGCCTGGCCCCATCTGCTCTTCGACCTGCCGGAACTGGCCTACCCGGAGCGCCTCAACTGCGGGGCGGAGCTGCTCGACCGCACGGTGGAACGATTCGGCACGGAACGTCCGGCGTTCCGCGACGGAAACGGGAATGTCTGGACATATGGACAGCTGAGTGAGCGGGTGAACCGGATCGCGCACGTCCTGACCTCCGATCTCGGCATCCTGCCCGGCAACCGGGTGCTTCTGCGCGGCCCCACCACGCCCTGGCTGGCCGCCTGCTGGCTCGCGGTGATGAAGGCGGGCGCGGTCGCCGTCACCGTCCTGGCCCAGCAGCGCGCCCAGGAACTGGCCGTGATGTGCGAGATGGCCCACTGCACCCACGCGCTGTGCGACATCAGGAGCGTCGACGACCTGGTCAAGGCGGAGGTCCCGGGACTGCGGATCACCGCCTTCGGCGGCGACTCCCCCGACGACCTGCTCTCCCTCGCCATGGGCCGACCGGACACCTACGAGGCGGTGGAGACGGCCGCGGACGACGTGGCCCTGATCGCGTTCACCTCGGGGACCACCGGGCGGCCCAAGGGGTGCATGCACTTCCACCGCGACGTCCTCGCGGTCGCCGACACCTTCTCGGCGCACGTCCTGCGCCCCGAGCCGGACGACGTGTTCGCCGGATCGCCCCCGCTCGGCTTCACCTTCGGTCTCGGCGGGCTCGTCCTCTTCCCCCTGCGGGCCGGGGCCAGCGCGCTGCTGCTCGAACAGGCGGGACCCAAGCAGCTGCTGAAGGCGATCGCCGACCACCAGGTGTCGGTGCTGTTCACGGCGCCGACCGCGTACCGGGTGATGCTGGAGGAGATCGACCGGCACGGCGGGCACGACGTCGCTCCGCTGCGCTCGCTGCGGCGGTGCGTGTCGGCGGGCGAGAACCTGCCGGCCGCGACCTGGGACGCGTGGCACCGGCGGACCGGCCTCAAGCTCATCAACGGCATCGGAGCCACCGAACTGCTCCACATCTTCATCTCGGCGGCCGACGGCGACATCCGCCCCGGCGCGACCGGGCGGCCGGTACCCGGCTGGCAGGCGCGGGTGGTCGACCCCGCCGGCGCGGAGGTCCCCGACGGCCAGGAGGGCCTGCTCGCGGTGCGCGGGCCGGTCGGCTGCCGGTATCTGTCGGACCCCCGGCAGAGCGAGTACGTCCACGACGGCTGGAACGTCACGGGCGACACCTACGTCCGCGATACGGAGGGCTACTTCCGCTATGTGGCCCGCGCCGACGACATGATCATCTCGGCCGGTTTCAACATCGCGGGCCCCCAGGTCGAGGAGGCGTTGCTCGCCCACCCGGACGTGGTCGAGGCGGCGGTGGTGGGTCAGCCGGACGAGTTGCGCGGCCAGATCGTGGTCGCGTACACGGTCGTACGGGACGGGGTGGCGCGCGACGCGGACACGGCCGGGGCGCTGCGGGCGTTCGTACGGGCCCGGCTGGTGCCGTACAAGAGTCCGCGCAAGATCGTCTTCCTGGACGCGCTGCCGCGGACGGCGACGGGGAAGCTGCAGCGATTCCGGCTGCGCGCGGGGCCGGAGGACACCCCCTAGAGTGATCACGTGGCCGAGCAGCACACCCCCCGTTCCCTGATCGTCTCGCTGTACGGCGCGTACGGCCGCGGCCTCGCGCCGGGCGAGGAGCCGTTGCCCGTGGCCGAGCTGATCCGCCTCCTCGCGGTGCTCGGCGTGGACGCGCCGTCGGTGCGGTCGTCGGTGTCCCGGCTGAAACGGCGGGGCCTGCTGCTGCCGCGCCGGACGGCGGACGGGGCGGCCGGGTACGCCCTGTCGGACGACGCGCGTCAGCTCCTGGACGACGGCGACCGCCGGATCTACAACCGTACGGAGCCCAAGCTGTCCGACGGCTGGGTCCTCGCGGTCTTCACCGTCCCCGAGGCCGAGCGCCACAAGCGCCATCTGCTGCGCTCACGGCTGGCGCGGCTGGGCTTCGGGACGGCGGCCCCGGGCGTCTGGATCGCCCCGGCGCGGCTGTACGAGGAGACTCGCAACACCCTGGAGCGTCTGGAGCTCTCCGCGTACGTGGACCTCTTCCGGGGCGAGCACCTGGGCTACGCGGCGACGGCGGAGGCGGTGGGCCGCTGGTGGGACCTGCCGTCGATCGCCAAGCTCCACGAGGAGTTCCTCGCGGCCCACGAGCCGGTCCTGCGTCGCTGGACGGCTTCCCCCGGCTCGGCCGAGGACGCCTATCGGGACTACCTCTTCGCGCTGGATTCATGGCGCCGCCTCCCGTACGCGGACCCGGTCCTCCCGGCCGAACTGCTGCCGCAGGACTGGCCCGGCGCCCGCTCCGCGGAGGTCTTCGCGGCGCTGCACGAAAGGCTTCGGGACCGCGGGGCGGAGTTCGTGCAACCCGACGGGGACGCCGACCCCCTCACCGGGGCGTGAGCACGCGGTCCGCTTCGGCGGCGGGTCCCCTGCCCGGCGGGCGTCAGAGTGTGAGTCTCGGCTTCGGGGCGTCCGTCCGGCCCGTCGGGGGTTTGCGGCTTCCGGCGCGGTACGGGTGTGGCCAGGGGGCCGCCGGGCCCTGGTAGTTCTGGTCGGCGGCCGCGTGCAGGGTCCAGTGGGGGTCGTAGAGGTGGGGCCGGGCAAGGGCGCAGAGATCGGCGCGGCCGGCCAGGAGGAGGGAGTTGACGTCGTCCCAGGAGGAGATCGCGCCGACCGCGATCACCGGGACGGCGAGAGCGTTGCGGATCCGGTCGGCGTACGGGGTCTGGTACGAGCGGCCGTACTCCGGACGCTCGTCGGGGACCACCTGGCCGGTGGAGACGTCGAGGGCGTCGGCTCCGTGGGCGACGAAGGCACGGGCGATCTCGATCGCGTCCTCGGCCGTCGTACCCCCCTCCGCCCAGTCGGTGGCGGAGATGCGGACGGTCATCGGCCGGTCCTCGGGCCATGCCTCGCGGACGGCGTCGAAGACCTCGAGCGGGAAGCACAGCCGGTTCGCGAGCGCCCCGCCGTAGGCGTCGTCGCGCCGGTTGGTGAGCGGGGAGAGGAAGCCGGAGAGCAGATAGCCGTGCGCGCAGTGCAGTTCGAGCAGGTCGAAGCCGGAGCGGGCGGCCCGTCGGGCGGCGGCCGCGAACTCCTCGCGTACGGCGGTCATACCGGCTCGGTCCAGGGCGTGCGGGATCTGGTTGACGCCGGGCCGGTACGGGAGCGGTGAGGCGGCGGTCAGGGGCCAGTTGCCGTCGGGGAGCGGCTGGTCGATGCCCTCCCACATCCTGCGGGTGGAGCCCTTGCGGCCGGAGTGGCCGAGCTGGACGCCGATCGCGGTGCCGGGCGACCGGCCGTGGACGAAAGCGGTGATCCTGCTCCAGGCCGCCTCCTGCTCGTCGGTCCAGAGGCCGGTGCAACCGGGGGTGATCCGGCCCTCGGGGCTGACGCAGACCATCTCGGTCATGACGAGCCCGGCGCCGCCGAGCGCCCGCGCCCCGAGGTGGACGAGGTGGAAGTCGCCGGGGATGCCGTCCTCGGCGACGTACATGTCCATCGGCGAGACGACGACCCTGTTGCGGAGGGTCAGTCCGCGCAGCCGGAACGGGGTGAACATCGGCGGGGTGCCGGGCGGACAGCCGAAGTCGCGCTCGACGGCACCGGTGAAGGCGGGGTCGCGCAGCCGAAGGTTGTCGTGGGTGACGCGGCGGCTGCGGGTGAGGAGGTTGAAGGCGAACTGCCGGGACGGCTGATCGACATGGCCGTCGAGCTCCTCGAACCAGCGCAGGCTGGCCGCCGCGGCCCGCTGGGTGGATTCGACGACCGGCCTGCGTTCCGTCTCGTACGCGGCGAGCGCCTCGGCCAGGGTGGGCTGCTCCTCGACGCAGGCGGCGAGCGCGAGGGCGTCCTCGACGGCGAGCTTGGTGCCGGATCCGATGGAGAAGTGCGCGGTGTGGGCGGCGTCGCCGAGGAGGACGGTGTTGCCGTGCGACCAGCGTTCGTTGACGACGGTACGGAACGCGGTCCAGGAGGAGTTGTTGGCGCGCAGGGCCCGGCCGCCGAGCGCTTCGGCGAAGAGCTTGGCGCAGAGGGCGGTGGACTCCGCCTCGTCGAGCTCGTCGAAGCCGGCGGCCTGCCACACCTCCTCGCGCATCTCCACGATGACGGTGGAGGAGTCGGCGGAGAACGGGTAGCCGTGGAGCTGCATCACGCCGTACTCGGTCTCGGCGATCTCGAAGCGGAAGGCGTCGAAGGCGAAGTCGGCGGCGAGCCAGATGTACCGGCAGCGGTGGGTGGTGAGCGTGGGCCGGAAGACGTCCGCGTGGGCGTCGCGGGTGCGGCTGTGGACCCCGTCGGCCGCGACGACGAGGTCGTGCGTGGCGGCGAGGTCGGCGGCCGGCGGGGCCTCGGTGCGGAAGCGGAGCCGTACGCCGAGCTCGGCGCAGCGGGCGTGCAGGATCTCCAGGAGCCGGCGGCGGCCGAGGGCTGCGAAGCCGTGGCCGGTGGAGGTGAGGAGGTGCCCGCGGTGGGCGATGTGGATGTCGTCCCAGCGGACGAACGCGTCCTGGAGGGCGCGGTACACGCCGGGGTCGGCGTGCTCGATCCCGCCGAGGGTCTCGTCGGAGAGGACGACGCCGAAGCCGAAGGTGTCCTCGGGGGCGTTGCGCTCCCAGACGGTGACCTCGCGCTCGGGGTCGAGCCGCTTGAGCAGCGCGGCGGCGTAGAGACCACCGGGCCCACCCCCGACGACCGCGACGCGAAGCGGCGCGGGGGCGGGGGCGGGGGCTTGGGCGGGGGCCCCGGCCGGCTGCTCGGCCTCCGGCCGGGGCGCGGCGCGGGTGGGGGCGGGGGCTCGGGTGGGGGGCATTGTCAGCGACCTCGCCATTTCGGGGGGCGCTTCTCGGTGAACGCCGCGTGGAACTCGGCGTAGTCCTCGCCGTTCATCAGCAGCGCCTGAGTGTTGGCGTCCAGTTCGACCGAGGCCGCGAGCGGCATGTCCAGCTCGGCGGTGAGCAGGGCCTTGGTCTGGGCGAGGGCGAGGGCCGGTCCGTCGGCGAGGCGGCGGGCCAGTTCGGCGGCGCGCGCGTCGGCGTCGCCTTCCTCGGTGAGCTCGCTGAGCAGGCCGATCCGCTCGGCCTCGGGCGCGCGGACCGGTTCGCCGAGCATGAGCAGCCGGGTGGCGTGGCCGAGGCCGACGACCCGGGGCAGCAGATAGGCCGCGCCCATGTCGCCGCCGGAGAGCCCGACGCGGGTGAAGAGGAAGGCGAAGCGGGCGCTCGGGTCGGCGATCCGGAAGTCGGCGGCGAGGGCGAGGACCGCGCCCGCCCCGGCCGCGACGCCGTGGACGGCGGCGATCACCGGGAAGGGGCACTCCCGGATCGCGCGGACGACCTGCCCGGTCATCCGGTTGAAGTCGAGCAGCTGCGCCGTGTCCATGGAGAGCGTCGCGCCGATGATCTCGTCCACGTCGCCGCCGGAGCAGAACCCACGGCCCTCGCCGCCCAGGACGAGCGCGCGCACGGCGCGTTCCCGGGAGAGTTCGGCGAGCAGATCGCGCAGGTCGGCGTAGGCGCCGAAGGTGAGCGCGTTGAGTTTCTCCGGGCGGGCGAGGGTGACGGTGGCGACGCCGTCGTCGACGGCGAGCCGCAGGTGATGCCAGCGCTCGGTGTGGGGTGCGGAGCCGATAAAGGGGCTCATACGGAACGGCCTCCCTTCCTCCTGCTCCGAGCGTATCACCGTGTTGTGACTGTCGTCACGAGCGCGCGATAAGGCGGAGGACGGCTCGCACCGCCGAAGGTCCCCGGCGACCGGGGCTCAGGACCTCGTCACGAGGGAGGGGGTACCCGTGGATTTCACTTTTGCGGTTCGTAAGGTTGAAAGGAGGACGTCCCGGACGCACCGTCCTCCCCCACCCTCCCCGGCGAACGGACCCTGCCATGGTCGAAGCCACCGACCCCACCACGTGGCGCATCCACCTCCCGCACACCACCGCGGCCGTGCCGATCGCCCGCGCGCTGGTCCGTACGGCGCTCACCGACGTCGAGGCGCCCGCCGACAGCGACACGGCGGAGCTGCTGACCGCCGAGCTGGTCGCCAACGCCGTCGAGCACACCGACGACGCGGACCCCATCGAGCTGGTCGTCGAGGTGCTGCCGGGCGGCTGCCAGGTCGAGGTGCACGACCGGCGGCCCGCCCGCCCCGGAGAACTGATCGGCCCGGAGCCGGGCGAGTGGCCCGACCCCTGGCAGGAGCACGGCCGTGGCCTGCTGCTCCTCCGCGCGCTCAGCAGCGACTGCGGCCAGCGCCCCACCGCGCACGGCAAGGCGGTCTGGTTCACCCTTCCCGCGATACCGGCACAGCGACGGCCGGCGTAGCCTCGGCCGCAACGGCCTCGGCCCGAACAGCGGCCCGAGGCAGCGCTTCGGCCCCGACAGCGGCCGACGGCACGGCCGCGACCAGGCGAGAGTTACGGCGCCCGGAAGGAGCGCGGCAGCTCCGGATCGCGACGGCGCAGCACGATCACCGCGATGTTCACGACGGCCATGACGGCCAGCATGCCGATCGTCGTCAGACCGACCACCACGTCGAGCGACCGACCGTCGATCCTGTGACCGGTCGACCACGAGCGAGAGCGCGGCCGGCTTGTCGCCGACGGCGTCGGCGCCGAGCGCCCCGATCGCGGAGAGCGCGACCGCGCCCGACGTATCGCTATCCGACGATGGGGGCCATGGTCGCGACCAGGACCGCCTTGATCGTGTGCATCCGGTTCTCGGCCTCGTCGAAGACGACGGAGTACTCCGACTCGAAGACCTCGTCGGAGACCTCCAGCTCGGTCAGCCCGTGCCGGGCGTGGATGTCACGGCCGACGGCCGTGCCCAGGTCGTGGAAGGCCGGCAGGCAGTGCAGGAACCTCACGTCCGCCTTCCCCGTGGCACGCAGCACGTCCATGGTCACGGAGTAGGGGGCGAGGTGGGCGATCCGCTCGTCCCAGATCTCCTTGGGCTCACCCATGGAGACCCAGACGTCGGTGGCGACGAAGTCGGCGCCGTGGACGCCTGCGGCGACGTCGTCGGTGAGCGTGATCGTCGCGCCGCTCGTCTCGGCGAGCTTCCGCGCGGAGGCGACGACCTCCGCGGCCGGCCAGTACGCCTCCGGGGCGACGATCCGCACGTCCATGCCGAGGAGAGCCCCGGTGATCAGGTAGCTGTTGCCCATGTTGAAACGGGCGTCGCCGAGGTAGGCGAACGTGAGGGCATCCAGCGGCTTGTCCGTGTGCTCGGTCATCGTCAGGACGTCGGCGAGCATCTGGGTGGGGTGCCAGTCGTCCGTCAGACCGTTGAAGACGGGGACGCCCGCGTGGGCGGCGAACGCCTCGACGTGCGCCTGGCTGTCGCCGCGGTACTCGATGCCGTCGAACATCCGGCCGAGGACGCGGGCGGTGTCCTTGACCGACTCCTTGTGCCCGATCTGCGAACCGGAGGGGTCGAGGTAGGTCGTGGAGGCACCCTGGTCGGCCGCGGCGACCTCGAACGCGCAGCGGGTCCTGGTCGAGGTCTTCTCGAAGATCAGGGCGATGTTCTTGCCACGCAACCGCTGGACCTCGTTGCCCGCCTTCTTCGCCGCCTTCAGCTCGGCGGCCAGGTCGATCAGACCGCGGAACTCCTCGGCGGTGAAGTCCAGCTCCTTGAGGAAGTGGCGGCCGATGAGGTCGGTGGCCATGGGGTGCTCCTGGGTACGGTCGGGTACGGCGAACGAGTCAACGCCTGGAAGTCTATACGTTGATCAGCATGTCTATACAGTGATGCGGCCCACTCGTAGCCGCACCGAAACCGAATCCGACACAGGCGGCCGGGTCCTCACCCGGCCCCCGCCCCTCACACCGCGTCACGCTCCACCGGGCAGCTCATACAGCGCGGGCCGCCCCTGCCCCGGCCCAGCTCGCTGCCCGGGATCTCGATCACCTCGATGCCCTGCTTGCGCAGATGGGTGTTGGTGGTGACGTTCCGCTCGTACGCCACGACCACCCCCGGCTCGACGGCGAGCACGTTGCAGCCGTCGTCCCACTGCTCCCGTTCCGCCGCGTGGACGTCCTGCGTCGCCGTCAGGACACGGATGCTCTGCAGTCCGAGCGCGGCGGCGATCGCGCTGTGCATCTGCTCCGGAGGGTGGTCGGTGACCCGGAGCGACTGCCCCTCGTCGCCGGGTTCGATCGTGTACGAGCGGAGCATCCCGAGCCCCGCGTACTGGGTGAAGGTGTCCTGGTCGACCATCGTCATCACCGTGTCGAGGTGCATGAACGCGCGTCGCTTCGGCATGTCCAGCGCGATGATCGTCCGGGCCGAGCCGGCCGCGAACAGTCCGCGCGCCAGCATCTCCACCGCCTGCGGCGTGGTCCGCTCGCTCATCCCGATGAGGACGGCGCCGTTGCCGATGACGAGCACGTCCCCGCCCTCGATCGTCGACGGATAGTCGGACTGCCCCTCCGACCAGTGGTGGAAGCTGCCCGCCTCGGGGCCGGTGAAGAGGGGATGGTGCTTGTAGATCGCCTCGAAGTGCACCGTCTCGCGCTGCCGGGCGGGCCAGCGCATCGCGTTGATGGAGACGCCGTCGTAGATCCAGGCGGAGGTGTCCCGGGTGAAGATGTGGTTGGGCAGCGGCCGGAGGACGAAGTCGTCCAGGTCCATGACGTGGAAGCGGACCGAGGTCGGTTCGCGGTGCACGGCCAGGAACTCCCGCTTCGTCATCCCGCCGACCAGGGCCTCGACGAGTTCGGAGGCGTCGAGGGAGTCGAAGGCGGCGCGCAGATGGTCGGCGGCGAGCGGGCCGTACTCCTTCTCGTCGAAGACCCGGTCGAGGACGAGCTTGCGGGCGGCGGGCAGTTCGAGGGACTCGCGCAGGAGATCCCCGAAGAGATGGACCTCGACGCCCCGGTCGCGCAGGACGTCCGCGAATCCGTCGTGCTCCTGCCGGGCCCGGCGCACCCAGAGCACGTCGTCGAAGAGGAGAGCGTCCTTGTTGGAGGGTGTCAGCCGCTTCAGCTCCAGATCGGGCCGGTGCAGTATGACGCGGCGGAGCCGCCCGGCCTCGGAGTCGACATGGAATCCCATGCGCCCATCCTGACGGAGCCGGGCGGCTCGCGCGTGGTTCTCGGAGCGGTCGCCGGGGTCACGTCGCGTAGTACGCGACGATGACGGCGAGCATCGAGACCATCACCGCGACCAGGGTGAGGACGACGAGCTTGCCGTCGCCTCCGGAGGAGGCCGCCGGGGGCGGTTCGGGCCGTCGGGACGGCGGGGGCGGGGCGACGGGTCGCGGTGGTGGTGGAGGTACGGGGGCGGATGCGGGCGACGGACGCGTGGCCCGGAGGTGGGGCTGGGGTTGCGGATGGGCGTACGCCTCCCTGAGGAGTTCCCGCCAGACGTCCTCGGGGAGCCCCGGCCTCTCGTCGTCCACGATCTGCCGGAACGCGGACCGCGCGGCCGGGACGGGGCTCGACCGGAGCGCGGAGAGCAGCGCGACCAGCGCGCCGGTCGGGACGTCGCCCTCGTCGAGGAGGGGACGGACCGCCCACCGGTGCAACGCGGCGGCGTTGGCCGCGCGTTCGGCCTCGCCGGGCTCGCCGGGCTGGGTGGAGCGGGGCGCCGTCGCGAACAGCTCCTGCCCGATCACGAGGTCGCGGAACTCCCTCCGAAGGGGACGGTCCCAGGACGGCAGGCGTCGGGCGACCTCCTCCATGAGCCGCGTGGTGACGGCGTACGGCTGGGGCCGGCGGAGCGCGTCGAGCAGTTCGCCGTCGCCGCCGGCCCGTACGCGCGCCTCCGCATCCTCGACGGAGTCGGCGAGCCGCCGTACGAGTCCGGTCTCCACGGGCCTCGCCCGCCCCCGCGGCCGGGGCAAGCGCCTCCGCCCGCCCCGTTCGGGCCCGCGCCAGGCGGGCGCCACGACGGGCACGTCAGCCGGCTCGTGGACGGGCGCGGGGGGTACGTCCCGTCGGACCCCGAAGTCGTGTGCCGCGCGCCCCTCTTCGAGCCGGCCGCCGTACGGGAGCCCCTCCACGCGAGGCGTCCCGGCTCCGGGCTCCTCCCTGCGTGCCCGGGACTCCTGGTCCCCCCCGGCGGACCGCGGATCGCGGGACGCGCCACCGCCGTCATGCGCATCCACCGCCGGCCACGCCTCGCGGGAGCGCGCGGCACCGCCTGCCGCCTCCCCGGCGTCCTCCGGCCCCCGCCCCTCACGGGGCTCGCGCCGCGCCGCGCCGCCGCGCGGTACCGCGACGCCGCCGTACGCGTCGCCCGTCCCGGGCGCCCCGGAGCGCGGGCCCCGGCTCTCGGGACCTCCTCCGCCACCGCGCGAACCCCCGCCGGCGTACGTGTCCCCCGTCGGCCACGTCGCGCGGGCGCCCGCGTCGTCCCGGGGCGTCTCCCCGGCGCCCGCCGGGCGAGGCTCGCGTCGGGTCTCCGCCGCCCCGCGGGCCCTCGCCTTGTCGAGCACGGTGAGTGCGCGCTCCGCCGCCTCCAGCAGGGGGAGGTCGCCAGGCTCCGTCACGGCACCCAGCGCGTCGGCGACCCTCGGTGCGTGGTGCTCGGCGGCCTCGGAGAGGGACCACAGGTGGTGGTGGACGAGTCGGGCCGCGATCTCCTCCGCGCGGTCGCCGAGACGTTCGCGTGGGTCGACGCGGCGGCGGTCGGTGTTCCGGCTCGCCGCGCCCGCCCACTTGCCGACGAACACGAAGCGCAGCGCGGGCAGTTCGACGGTGTCGTGGCTCGCGAAGGTCCAGCGCCGGTCGGGGAGGAGCCCCCCGAACATGCCGTGCAGCCCCCACAGCACGGGACACGCCGTGTCCCCGCGCTCGTCGAGCAGGGTGAACCTCGCTTTCGGGTTGCGCAGCAACTCCGCCGTCGTTCCGACGAGTTCGGACTCCACGCCCTGAAGGGCGATGGGCCCGGCCGCGCGCTCCAGCGCCCGTGCCGGTACGACGGGGAGCGGGCCGCGCACCTCGGCGAGGGGAAGCGCGGCACCCTCCCAGTTCCACCCGTGCAGCCCCAGGCAGGTGGCGGGATCGAGCAGCTCCGCCGAGCCTACGAGGGCGTGGCAGATCACGGAGGACCGTCCCCCGGGGTCCGTCCAAGGCGTACGGCGTATCAGCAGGACCCCCGCGCGCTGGTGCAGCCGGAGCAGCGCGGGCCGGGTCTCCTCGCCGCTCGCCCGCAGCAGCGCGCCGAAGATCCCGAAGACGGTCTCCACCTCATCGTGCGGCGCCGACCAGGCCACGGGACCGAACCCGGTGCTGCCGGAGACGTTCTGGCTGTCCCAGCGGAAGACGATCTGGTCGACCTCGTTCTCCGACCGTGCCATCAGGCTCTCCCCTCGCTCGGTTCCGCCTCGGGAAGCAGCCCGCACATGGCGAAGATGGACAGCAGCGGCGCGAGGACCCGGCGCGACCGGGCGCCGTGGGGGAAGCGGTCCCCCTTGGCCTCCCCGCCGGTCGCCGCGACGAAGTGCAGTGTGCAGCGCGCACAGTCGTCGAAGGGCTTGAGCCAGGCGGGGCTCGCGTGATGGGACAGGAAGGCGTAGGCGTCCCGGCTCTCGGCGCGCAGCGCCTCCCGGTCGAGCCGGCGGGGCAGCGCGCGGCCGAGCCAGCGGTCGACGGCCGGTTCGAAGCGCACCAGGTCGGACTTGTTGACGGCGATGGTCGCCGGCGCGCCCACCAGGCCGCCGTTCTGCCGCGGGATCCGGTTGAGGACCGTCGTGAACGCCTCGTCCCCGAGGTCCCGGCGGGGCAGGCCGTTCTGTTCGCGGACCGGGTCGAGCGACGGCATCCGCAGCGCCCGCAAGGGGTCGAGGACGAAGACGAAGGCGTCGACGCCCATCAGGAAGCGGGCGACCTCCCCGTCCTGGGCGAGGTCCTCACCGGCCAGGTCGAAGAAGACGACGGGCCGGGGCAGCGTGCCGCGCGCGGAGACGAGCAGCCCGTCGGCGAACCGGGCGAAGGTCTGCTGGCCCGTGCGGCCCAGCTGCCGCCCCTGCTGGAGACTCTGCACCCGTTCCCGCAGATAGGTGCGGTGTGCCTCGGGGTTGAGCGGCAGGCACTTCAGACCGTAGGGCTCCAGGCCACCGAGTTCGACCTCGCCGAGCATGGCGGCGAGCAGATGGGTCTTGCCCACGGAGGAGCTGCCGACGAGGGCGATGGACAGCGGCTCGCCGTTGGTGAGGTAGGGGACGGGGAGTTCGTGCGCCTCCTCGCCCTGCCCGGCGTGCGGGCACAGGTGGTACGCCTTGCGCAGGGCGTCCTGCCGGATCTCGGGACGGTGCTCGCCGCTGAGGTCGAGCGGTATCCGGTTGCCCTTGGCGTCGATGGTGACGAGCAGGCGCTCGTCGTACTCGACGGGGACCAGGCAGTGCGGGCACATCCGCCCCCGCGTCGGCGGCGGGGAGGGTACTGGGGCGACCGGTGGCGGTGGCGGGGTGGGTTCGGGGTCGCCGCCGAAGAACCGGTCGCGCAGGGAGCGCTTCGGCGGCACCAGGTCGTACGGGTTGCGCGGACCGTCGAACGAGCCGGCCGGAGTCCCGTACGAGGTGGGCGAGGGGCTCTCCCCCTGCCCTGTCGCCCCCGACACCGCGCGCTTGCGGGCGAGTTGGGCGTCGTACTCGGCGCGGCCCCGGCTGAGCGGATCGGCGGCGCCGACCGCCGTGGCGAGCGGGTCGGGGACATGGAGCAGCCGCATCAGTTCGACGGGGGACCGCCGCGCCGCCGCCTCCGTGGCGAACAGGCCGCTCTGTTCGAGCGCCGCGAGGCGCCGGTAGTCCCCCAGGTCCTCCGGCGGGGCCTCGCCCGGATCGGGGTGGCCGGAGAGCAGGTAGTAGCCGAGTCTGGCCACCGACCACAGATCGTCGCGGGTGTCGGCCGCGCCGCGCCCCGCGCGCTGTTCGGGCGAGGCCCAGGGCGCCGACCCGAAGACCTCACGGGACTCGCCGGTGCGCAGCGCGGCGTACGGCTCGCAGAGCCGCACATGGGTGCCGTCCCAGCGGACGGTGTCGGGCGCGATCGCCCGGTGCACCAGCTCCACCTCGTTCAGGAGGCGTACCGCCAGGGCGAGTTGGGCGATGACTTGCTGCTGTTCGTCACCGCCGAGGCGGTCCCGGCACTCGGTGAGCGGCGTGCCGCCCGGTGTCCGATAGAGGACGAAGGGCTCGGCGCACTCGAGGTCGAAGCCGATCACCCGGGTGAAGACCTCGCCGAACTTCTCGGCGCCGTAACGCCGTTCGAGGACGACGGCGGCGGAGACCTCCCGTTCGAGCATCTCGTACGCCCGTGGGTCGCCCTGCGCGGAGAGCGGCAGCCGGAACTGCAGGGCCGGCCAGCCGGTGCTCAGGGTGACCTGCCGGGCCAGGACGCCGGAGCGGCCGGGGAGCCTGCGGTCCTCGCCGTACCGGACGGCGAACCGGATCGGCTCCTCCCGATACGTACGGAACTCCAGCTCCTCCTGCGGGCCGGGGCGCTGTGGCGCTTCCGCCTCGGTCATGACGTTCCCGCCCCTTCTTCCCTGACGATGCGGACGATGTCGCCGCGCAGCGGCACGAGACGCAGGATGCCCGCGTGGCGTCCCGCGCGCGTCCACACCACGTCCTCGGTCGTGCCCCGCCAGATGTCGTCGCCGGTGGCGCCGCGACGCATCGCCTCGGGCACGAACCGGACCTGGCGGCTGGCGGAGGGGTCGTGGGACAGCAGCCGCAGATGCTCGGGGCCGCAGAGCGGCACCGTACGGTCGGGGTCGTCGTCGGCCGCGAGGAGCCGGGCGACCGCGTCCGGAGCAACTCCGGTGAGCCGGGCCGCGTCGGGGCGCTCGCCCCGGTCCACGGCGCCGGGCGGCGGGGAGGCGGCCACGTCCCGCTCCAGCCGGACCCGGGTCTCGTGGAGCAGCTCCGTCAGCCGCTCGTCGAGCGGCAGCCGTCCGGCGTTCCCGGGGTCGCGTTCGATCCCGGCCCAGCAGCTGTCGAGGATGCGGACGGTGCCGTCGACGAGGTCGGCGACGAGGGTGTCCACGAGGGCGGGCCCCCCGTCGCCGTACCGGCGCTCCAGCCAGGGCGGCGCGGCACCGGCGGGTCGCCGCGGAGCGGGCGCGGGCGCCGCGGCCGGTGCGGAGGCCGGGCCGGGTCCCGGCGGCGGCTCGTCCGGTGCGTCGGACCAGGCGTCGTCCCCGGTGCTGTCCGCCCAGTCCTGCCAGCTCCACGCCGTGCTCGCCCCGGTCGCCGTGGCGTCGACGCGCTCCTCCTTCGCCCCTCGGCCGTCGAACCCGTACTCCTCCCCCGGCTCGTACGCGTACTCGTACGCGTCCGCGGTGGCCGCCAGTCCGCGCAGCAGCCGGGCGACGGCGCCGGCGCCGTCCGAGCAGTGGTGACGCACCTCGGCGAAGAGCCAGTCGTGCACCGCCGTCGTGACGACGAGGGTGTGGATCTGCCGGACCGCCCGTCCGGCGCTCTCCGGGTCCACCCGGGCCCACCAGTCGTCGACGGCCCGTGTCCAGTCCCGCAGGGCGAGCGCCACGACGACGGCGACGGCCACCGTCACGGCCACGGCCCCCGCCCAGAGCGGGAGACCGAGGACCTGGCCCACGCCCGCTCCGGCGGCGCCGCCGACGAGGCCGCCGAGGAGCCGGGGCGCGGCGCCCGTGCTGCCTCCGCCGTCGAGCCGTCCGTCCGGGGAACGGTTGGGCCTGCGCCGCAGCATCAGATGGGCGAGGCCGCCGCTCAGGACGCCGACGGCGGGTCCGAGTGCCCACCCGGCGACGGGCCAGAGCCCCGCGACGAAGGCGAGGACGGCGGTGACCGTCAGGGCGACGGCCCGTGAGCCGCCGGCCGTGAACGGATGCTGCGCGGCCAGGCGGTTCCTCTCCTCCGGGCCGCAGATCTCGTCGAGCCGGGCCAGCCGGGCGGCGCTGCCCGCCGGAGCGGTGCGCGCCGACAGCGCGGCGAGCCGGGCGGCGACGGAGCGCAGCGGAAGGCCGCGCCCGATCAGCTCGTGGGTGTGGTCGCGCAGCGCGGGAACGATCCCCGCGCGCGAGATCTCCCGTGGCATCTCGGGCAGTTCGATGCCCCGGTCCCGCAACCGCCCGCGGTGCTCGGCGGTGAGCCGTGTGCCGCCCGCCGCGGCGAACGCGTCGGCGACGGCGGTACGGAGGCGGGCCAGGGACCCCGCCACCCGCTCGATGTCGCCGGGCAGGTCGGGCGTCCGGCCGGACCCGCGGAGCAGACCGGCCGGGCCCCGTACCCGGGAGTATCCCTCGACGGCGTCGTCCAGGGCCTCCTCACAGGTGCGCAGCAGGATTCCGGCCCGTCCCGGGGCGGGAATCCAGTCGTGACCGGAGAGGGAGCGCGGCACGGACTCGTCGAGCAGCACGGCGAGTTCGGCCGGGACGGCCTCGGTGGGCGCGAGGGCCGGCACGTCGGGTCCTGCCAGGCCCTCGACCGCCTGCCGCCAGGAGCGCGCACGGGCCTCTTCGGTCAGGTCGTGCTCCAGGACGCGGGCGGAGGGGACCGCCACGCCCCGTACGACGTCCGCGAGCGCGCGGAGCACGGCGTCGAACACCTCGGGGGTGGCCAGGACGTCGACGAGCGGGCGCAGCGCGGCGTCGTCGGAGTCGTCGAGCAGCCACAGCACTCCCGCGCCCGGCGGCCGCAGCGTCAGCGAGCGGCTCAGGCTCCGCTGCCCGGGGGCGCCGACGGCCAGGCAGACGACCCGTGCGGGGCCGTAGGACGACAGGCGTTCGTGCAGGAGCTGATGGGCGACGAGCCGGTCGGCGTCGTCGAGGACGAGGAAGCGCCGTTCGCCGCGGGGCTGCGGGGCGTCCAGGGCGGCGCGGACCGCGCCGTCGGGGTCGTGCACCCCGGCCCTCAGATCGAGGCACACGGCATGGCCGGGCACCGGGTGGTCCGGGGTCGCGCGGGGGTTCACTCCTCCTCACCGTCCAGGTCCCAGGGGTACCGGTTGGCCTCGGGCGCATCGGCGGGCTCGGGGGCCGGCCGCGTCCTGGGCCGGGGCTCGCGCTCGGACCCGGGCTCGTACGAGGAACGAGACTCCGACTCGTACGCCGAGCGAGGGCCGGACTCGTACCCGGCGCGGGGCTCGGACCCGTACGACGAACGCGGCTCACGCTCGTACCCCGCACGAGACTCGGACCCGTACGACGAGCGAGGGCCGGACTCGTGCCCGGCACGGGGCTCGGACCCGTACGACGAACGCGGCTCACGCTCGTACCCCGCACGAGACTCCGACTCGTACGACGAGCGAGGGCCGGACTCGTACCC
>NZ_JBHTTQ010000052.1:0-24626 GCF_042794475.1 Streptomyces sp. NPDC056527 | reverse complement strand
GACCCGTACGACGAACGCGGCTCACGCTCGTACCCCGCACGAGACTCCGACTCGTACGACGAGCGAGGGCCGGACTCGTACCCCGCACGGGGCTCGGACCCGTACGACGAACGCGGCTCACGCTCGTACCCCGCACGAGACTCCGACTCGTACGACGAGCGAGGGCCGGACTCGTACCCCGCACGGGGCTCCGACTCGTACGAGGGACGGGAATCCCGGTCGTACGAGGAACGGGGCTCGGGCACGTGGGGCGGCTCCGGGGACGGGGCGCTCGGGGCGTGGCGCTCGAAGAGGGCGCGCAGGGTGGGGCGGGTCGCGCGGCCCGCCCCGGAGAAGCGCCTGTCCAGGGCGCCGGGGTAGGTCACCTCCCAGAAGTGCCGCAGCGGCACGAGCCACTCCGCGTCCTCCTCGCCGTACTCCGCGGCCAGCTCCTCGATCAGGACGAGCTGGCGCGGGGCGACCTTCTCGACGAAGTGGACGAAGAGCGGCGAGGGGCCCGCCGGGGTGGTCGCGAGGCCCTTCGGCAGCGCGCGCATCAGCCGTTCGCAGAACTCCTCGATGATGCGCCCCTCGTCGAGCAGCGCCCAGCGTTCATAGGCACGCAGCAGGCCCGCCCAGCTGGAGAGCGCCCCGTCGAAGCCCTCCAGGCGCAGCGACATGGTCGCGGACTCGCCCTCCTGGAGCCGGATCCGGACCAGTTCCGGCGAGTCGGCGGGACCCTCGATCCCGATGTGTCCGTTCCACATCGCGTTCAGCAGCCGGTGCAGGATCCGCTGCCGGTCCTCCTCGGTGGAGACCAGCCAGTCGTCCTGGTAGCCGAGCCGCTGCCGCCAGTGCAGGAAGTCGTCCTCGCCCGCCGAGTCCCGTGCGTCGGCCCAGACCTTGAGGACGCCACGGACCTCGGAGATGTCGGTGAGGTTCATCCCGCTGCGGAACAGGACCACGGTGAGGGAGTCGGTGTCCACGGCCCGGTACTCCTGCGTCGCGCCGGCGGGCAGGTTCAGCTCCTCGCCGAGGTACTCGGCGGCGCGAGAGTCGGACTCGCTCGCCGGGTGCACGATGAGGATCTTCAGGGGCCCGCTGCCGTCCGGGCTGAAGCCCAGGGGGAGCAGCCCGGCGATACCGGAGCGGAACTGCTCCAGCCAGCGGACGTCGATCTTCGACTCGGCGGCCTCGTCACCGGACGCGGCCCGCAGCAGCAGCTCCATGGAGGGCAGCAGCGGACGGGTGTAACGGTCTTCGTTGGCCTCGCCGAAGAGCCGCTTGACGCGCTGCTCGACGACCTGCTTGATCACCTTGACCGGGGCGCCCGGCGAGGCGCGGACGGCGTCCAGGGCCGCGCGCCAGTCCTCGGGCCGGACCAGCCGGCCGAGGAGGGTGGCGGCGTCGACGTTCTCGGGCAGCCGTTCGCTCTGGGCGAGCCGGTCGAGGACGTCGTCGTAAAAGGCGCGCAGGCTGTTCTGCGGGGGCAGCAGATAGGTGATGCCGGTGCGGTCGTCGCGGTACAGCTCGCGCCTGCGGTCGGCGAAGAGCCGCCCCTCGTCCTGCTCGTGGGTGCGGAGCGCCTTGGTCAGCTCGCCGAGGTCGTGGACGATCCGGTGCAGCGCGTCGCGCCACTGCGGCTCGCCCGCCTCCCAGCCGCCGTGCCACAGCTTCCGCGCCCGCCACTGGTACCAGTCCTGCTGTTCGGCGAGCACGTCCTGGACGTCGGGGTCGGTCCACCGCGCCGGTACGAGACCGGCGGCGCTGCGCCTGATGTGCGGGATCACGGGGGACGCGGTCTGGACGTGCGCGGGCCGCTCGGGGATGTTGCGCCGGTTGTCGAGCATTCCGGTGAACCCTTCCCTTGCGACCCGGTCGGGGTGACCGGGGAGCCCGTTCAGGACGGCCTCCAGCTGGAAGGGCCCGATCTTGTCGAGCAGTTCACGGGCCCCGGTGCTCGGCTTGAACTCCTCGGTGAGGCGCGGGACCTCGCGGTCGAGCTGCCCCTCCAGACGGGCCAGCGAGTCCTCCATGTCGCCGAGCCGGTCCCGCAGCGCCTTGGTGATCGCCCGGTTCCCCCGCGGGAGTTCCTCGGGGTCGGGCACGTCCGGGGCCTCGCGGGTCCACAGCCGGCCGATGCCGGAGCGGTTGAAGAGCTCCCGCACGAGCTCGGGGGACTCGGTGGAGGGGCGGCGGGCCTTCTCGGTCATGCCCCGGACGGCCTGGGCGAGGAGGCGGGCGGCGACGATCTCGGCGAGGTCGTCGACCGGCACGGTGAGGGAGGCGGCGAGACTGCTGGACATGCCCCGGTAGCCGATGCCGGTACGGGCGGGGGTGGACCGCTCCACGCTCTTGTTGACGAAGCTGGCGGCGAAGGACTGGTAGTCGTCGTCGCCGCCGTGGTTGCCCGATCCGGTGTCCTCGCCGAGTTCGGTGCCGATGAGGGACATCACCATGGCGGTGATGGAGCGGCGCAGGTCCTCGGGCCGGATGACCGAGGGCTTGGAGAAGAGGAAGGCGGTCTGCACGGTCGAGGGCCTCAGCGCGACGACGCCCTCCCCCGGGTAGTGGACGCTGATCCGGCTGCGCTGTCCGATGTCGCCGACCTCGTCGAGGGCGTCCGGCACGTTCTGGTCGTCGACGAGCCGGGAGAGGTCCACCAGGGCGCGGGCGGCGTTCAGTTCGGCCTCCCGGCCGCCGCCCGCCTCGGGCGGGAACGCGGAGGGCATGACGACCAGCGGATAGATCTTCACGCCGCGCACCTTGGCGTGGCGGAACTCGTGCCCGATGAGGTGCAGGAAGTCGTAGAAGATGCCGGCTCCGGTGCCGCCGGCCACCGAGAAGGCGACGAAGACGTCGCAGCCGCGGATGCGGCCGCCGCCGACCCGCTGGAGGTCCCCGGCCGCGGTGCCGATGGCGCTGATCGCCTCGCGCAGCTGGCGCAGGACCGGTTCGAGGCCGGAGCGCATCGTCGCGAACAGCGCGGCGCGGCCCACGGTCGGCAACTGCCCCGCGCCGTCGTGCAGAGGGGCGACCCGGGGCTGGCGGGCCTGCGGCGGCAGCCAGGACCGGGTCTCCTCGTGCAGGGCGATCCGCAACATGCGGGTCACCTCGGGCGAGGCGTCGAACTCGGCCGGCAGCAGGTCGCGGATCACCCTGGACGTTCGGGCGTAGGCCTGGCTCTCCGCCCCCTTGACCCGGAACTGCGGCTGCTGCCTCAGATCGCCCTCGCTGAAGTCCGCGTAGACGAACTGGAGGCATTCGGGCAGCTGGAAGGGGAGCCGCTTGCCCCCGTCGACGAGGTCGGTGCCGTCGGGGCCGCACAGCTCTCTGCGCAGGCTCCGCTCGAGTTCGCTGCCGATGCGTGCGCCGGTGCCGCCGAGGCCGACGAAGAGCATGGGCTGGTAGATCTTCATGTGGTGTCTCCCCTTGGGACCCTGTGCTGCGTGGTCCGGTCAGAAATTCGGGTCCCATGTGCTGGTGGTCGTGGGCTGCTCCCGGCGGCCCTCGTCGGTGTCGGACGTACGGCTCCGCTCGCGGCCGCCGCTGTCGCGGTCGCCGGTGGCGGGGGTACGGCGGCGAGGGACGCGGGCGCGCCAGCCGCCGGCACCGGGTGTCCGGTCCGTGCGCGTCGACCTGCCGCTGCCGGTGCGGCGGCCGTCGCCGACGACGAGCTCGAAGTCGTCGAGCCCGGCCGGCACTCCGGGGCGTACGGAGAACTCCCGCCCGCCGTGCGGGCGCAGCAGCAGTTCGCCGGCGCCCGTGCGGCGCAGCCGGTGGGCCGAGGAAGCGCCGCGGGCGCGGCGGAGCGCGGGGGCCGCGCCCCTCGCCTCCTCGACCGTGAAGAGGTACTCGCCGCCGCTGCTCCTGCCGTTGCGGACGGTGAGCGTGCTGAGGGACTGTCCGTCGCGGAGGAGTTCGAGCCGGACCCCGGTCAGGTCCTTGCGGCGGCTGCGGGCGATCAGCCGGATGCCCACGACGGCGCCGGCGAGCAGGACCGCCGCCGCCCCGCCGATCACCGCCCACCACCATCGGTCCCACCAGGTGGGGGGCGCATCGACGCGTACGTCGAGGAAGGCGGTGTCGAGGACCTGGCCGGCGTCCGCGGTGTCCAGGACCTCGACCAGGCCGCCGAGTTCGCCGACGGGGGTGCCCTTCCCCACGGTGACGGTGAAGTCGAACCGGGTCTTCCGGCCCGCTTCGGCGGTGACCGTGGCCGGGGACACCTTCAGGTCGGAGCCGGCCGTCTGGTCCTTCAGGGCGAGGCGCAGGGTGTGCGGGCCGCTGTCGTTGTTGGTGATGTCGAGGGTGCCCCGCACGGTGTCCCCGGGGTGCACGGTCACCCGGTCGACGGCGAGCCCGGCGGTGACGACGGGGGTGCCCTCCGACCGTTCGGTGTTGAGCGGACGGCGGTCGGAGGTGACGCCGGGCGCCGCCATGTCCGTGACGAGTGTCAGGTCGCCGGTGGCGGTGGCGGGAACGGTGATCCGGCCCGAGAACCGGACGTCGCCGGCCCTGCGGTCGGGAGCGCGGCCGTCGTCGGTGAGGCCGACGGTGACGGGCGTGAACCCGGCGCCGGTCAGCACGGCGGAGACCTTGATGCCTTCCAGCAGCTTGGGGTCGGTGATGACGACACCGCGCCGGGTCTGCATCCGTACCTCCACGACGGCCTCCTGGCCGGCGCGCGGGGAGGCGGGGTCGAGGGTGACCTCGGAGCGCAGCCGGCCCTGCCAGATCGCCCGGACGGCGACCTCGCGGTCCCGGTGGCCCTCCGGGGCCTCGATGTGCACGCGCCAGCGGCCGGGCATCGGGTTCTTGACGCGCAGCGCCTCGACCGGGCCGTCCTGTCCGCTGACCTCGAAGGTGGAGCCGTCGAACTCGCCCTGGGTGGGCACCTTGCGTCCGCTCGGGTCGTAGTAGGTCACCCGCACCTTGGGGTCGTGCTTGCCGACCGTGAGCGAGCCGTCGGTGGCGATGGGCGGGATGGTGACGGACAGGTCGGCGGGCGGCTTGCCGACGGTGCCGTGCGCGATCCGCGCGCAGCGGGCGGCCGCGAAGGTCTCCTGGAGCGCCTTGTCGATCTTCGCCGCGGTGTCGACCACCCGCATCTTCGGGGTGGCCTCGGGCAGGTCGGCGCAGCTGCCGCGGTGGCCGCCCTCGGCCATGGCGGTGAGCGCGGCGCGGTCGATCTCGCCGCCGAAGCCGAGCGGCCAGATCTGGACGGACGCCGCCCGGGCGCGGGCGAGTTCCTCGGCGAGCCGCTTCTCGCCGTTCGCCTGCCGGTTGGCCTTGTCGGTGCCGTACTCGGGGCTGTCGCTCACGTCGAGCCTGCCGTCGGTGAGCAGGAAGACGACCTTGGGCGTGTCCTTCCTGCCGTCCTCGGTGAGCCGGGAGACGGCCTGGCGGATCGCGGCGGGGAAGTCGGTGCCGGGTCCCATGCTCGCCGCGTCGCGCCGCGTCAGCCGCGGGACGCAGTCGCTGAGCCGCTGGCGGCCGGCCGCGTCGGCGACGGTGAGCGGGCAGACCTCCCGCACCGGGGACTGGCCGGCCTTCTCGGAGCTGCCGAAGCCGATGACGGTGGCCCGCGAGCGCTCGGATATCTCACCCTGGCTGAGCAGCGCGGCCGCTTCGGTCTCGAGGGCCAGGTCCTTGTCGGCGAGGCTCGCGGACTGGTCGACGACGACCGCGAAGTCGATCGGGTCCGGACCGTCGTCCGTCGGTGGGGCGGTCGTGGCGGCGGCGGTCCGCGGGGTCGCCGCGTCGGCGCCGGTCGGGCCCGCCGGGCCGGAGAGCGCGAGCAGCGCCCCGGTGAGGAGCAGGACGCCCCCGGTGTTTCTCCACTGCATTGTCTCTCACCACAGTTCGCTGAAGAGGGCCGGCAGCGCGCCGAGCACGAGGGAGCAGACGCCCAGGCGCAGCCACCGGTATTTCGCGGCGAGCACGACTCCGTGCACGCTCGCCTGTTCGAGGAGCCAGCCGGTGGCGTCCTCGCCGGACGCCGTGAGCCGGTCGCGCAGCGCGTCCGGGGGCGTCCCCGCCGTCAGCTCGCGCAGGAGGGTGCGGTCGGCCCCTATCCGGGTGCGCGGCAGGACCACCGAGACGAGCATCAGGACCCCGGCCGTCCACAGCGTCCCGGCGGTGACGAGCAGGGCGAGACCCGCGCCGGAGTCGGGCAGCGGGCCGTTGTCCCGGGAGAAGACCACCGCCAGGAAGGCGAGGGCGCCGGAGAGCAGGATCGCCGCCTTGGTGTCGGCCCGGCCGATGTCCTCGCGGACGGTGACGAGGAGCCGGTCGGCCATGAAGCGGAGGTCTTCGGGGTCGGGAGCCGGGAGTGACGTCGGGGGTACGGGGTCGGGGGGCGGGGATGTCGGGGGTACGGGGTCGGGGGGCCCCGGGCGCGGGACCGGCGCCGGCGCGGGCGTGGTCATTCGGCGTCCCAGTCGTCGAAGTCGGAGCTGGGCCGGGAGGAGCGGGACGACCGCCCTCGGTTGTCGTCGCGGTCGCGCTCGGAGGAGGACTGGACGCGGGTCGGCTCGTACACCGGCCTCTCCCCCTCGTCCCGCTCGTCGCTCCGTGTCCGGCCCGTGTCGCGGCGCTCGTCCCAGGGCGCTTCGTCCCCACCGGCGTCGGTGTCCCCGTCCCCACCGGCGTCGGCGTCGGCGTCGGCGTCCCACGGCGGCCGGACCGGTTCGGGGCGCCCGCGGTCCAGGGCGGCCCGCCCCCGGCCGGAACCGGGCGGGTTGAGGACGTGCCCGGCGACCCCGCCGAGCACGGTTCCGGTGCTCTCCCGCAGGAACTCCAGTACCTGGTACATCGGTTCGCCGATGTCGTGCCGCTCCAGGACCCCGGTGTCGAGGAGCCGGTTGAACACCGCGAGGAAGTCGGCCTGGCCCTCCCGCTTCTCGTGCTGGAGCTCGCGCCTGATGTCCCACTGCTTCTCGGGGTTCATCGCCATGTGGTGGGCGATCTGCGCGAGGTCGCCGCGCCGGAAGAGCTCTTCGAGGTCGTGGGCGCGCTCGGCGACCAGCCGCCGCTCGGCCATGTCCTTGAGGCGCTGCTGCTCCATCTCGCGCTCGTCCACCTGCATGGTCACGGAGACCATGTCGCGCCTGCCGATCGCCTCCTTGATGGCGTCGTCCAGGTCGATGAAGACGAGCACGCGGGTCCGCAGACCGAGGTCCGCGCCGAGGCTGAACCGTCCGGAGCTCAGCTCGTCCCGTACGGCCTCGTCGGCGCGCTGGGCGTCGGTGAGCCGGAACCTGCGGGACACCGCGCGCAGCCCGTCGAGGAGGTCGTCGCGCAGTAACTCGGCGACGTCCCAGACCTGTTGGGTGACGACGAGATGCGGGTCGGAGACCTCCCACTGGATCCGGGCGGCCGCCTTGAAGAAGACCCCGTCGCCGGAGGCGGGCAGCGTGAGTTCGAACTCGGTGACATTGCGTCCGAGCTGGACCTCGAAGACGGTGTAGGGGGAGCCGAGCAGGGGCTTGTCGGTGTCCTCGTTGCGGTCGGGCCACATGACCCGGTGGCCACCGTTGCGGTAGAGCAGGACGGCGGCGATCTGGCCGCTGTCGCGCTTGTACGGGGGCTTGCGCTCGCGGAGCAGCGGGCCCCTGGCCCCGTTGCCGCGCGGGTCCTGCTCCGGTCGTCCCTTTTCCTGGCCCCGGCGCTCGTCGGCCGGGCCGTCCTCGTTCCGCGGGTCGTTCATGGCGTCGCTCCTTCCGCGACGGCGTCCCACATACGGCCCGCCGCGCGTTTGTCCATGGGCCGGTCCCGGTCGCCGACCAGCTCCTTCAGCAGCCCCCGCAGCCGGTCCCGGTCACGGCGGCTCACCCCGAGCAGCGGCAGGAGCCGGCAGACGTGACCCAGTGCCTCCTCGTCCTTGGCGGCCCGGCGCAGCAGACTGCCCAGACCGTCGAGGGCCACCTCGCCGGAGCGCGCGGCGTTGAGCGTGTGGCGCAGCAGGGCGCCCAGCTCGGGCGTGAGATCGGGGCGGGTGGCGAGGAGGGCGACGAGCAGCGGGCGGGCGGCGTGCGGTTCGAGCTCGGGCACGTCGCGCAGACCCCACAGATGGGTGGTCCGGAACGTCAGGGTGTCGACCATGGTGACGAGGACGAGATTGGCGAGATTCAGGCGTCCGTCCTCGAGCCACTCGGTCATCCGCCGGGTCACCGTCTCCGGCTCCCCCGAGGCGAGGAGCCTCGCGACGCTGAACGCCGCCGAGGACAGGACGTCCACGTCGGTCGCCTCGCGCTCGCGCACCACCCGCGCCAGTCCGTCGAGCGAACCGCCCACGGTGCCCGCCGCCAGCACATAGCCGTGGGCGAGCAGGACCACCTCGCGCAGTTCGTCGTCGCCGGCCCACTCCTTCAGGACGGCGACGACGGCCGGCCGCACACGGGGGTCGCGCGCGGCCTCGGCGAGTGCCGTGGCGGCGGCCATCCGCGGCACGGCTCCGTCCGTGACCGCCATCGGGGCGATCAGTTCGCCGAACCCGTGGATCCAGTCCCAGGAGCAGAGCACCCCGGCGGCGATGGAGGCGCGGACCCACACCTCCGGGCGCGGGTCGTCGCACAGCGAGCGGAGCCAGCGGGAGACCGGGCCGCGCACATTGTGGTAGCCGTGCCAGATCTCGCCGAGGACGGCGGTGGCCAGCGCGTCGCCCTGGAAGCGGATCGCCCGCACGGGAACCTTGGCGGGGCCTAGGTCGAGCTCGCCGTCCTCCAGGACGGAGCGGGCGAGCACCGGGCGGCTGTCGGCGTGGGTGCCGAACAGCCGTCGGCCCGGCGGGTGTTCGGGGTCGAGGGTGGAGCCGAGCTCCCACGAGAGGAGTTCGGCGGCCTCGGCCGCGATGCTGTAGGCGGAGCCGTTGAAGACGGCGACGGCGATGCGGAACGCGGTGGCGTTGAGGGCGGGCTGCGCCTCGGGCAGGGTGCCGGGTCGGTCAGCACCGGCGAACCAGGCGCGTGCCTGGGCCCGTACGAACGCCGAGCAGTCCTCCAGGAGTTCCTCGTCGGTGAGCTCCTCCTTCTGCCGCCGGGCCAGGTGGTCGGCGAGCCGGGCGGCCTCGCGCGGGCGCAGCGCGTCGAGGCCCAGGGCCTTGGTCACCTCGGGCCGTCGTGCGAGATCGCGCGCGGAGTCCAGGGCGCCCGAGGGTTCGCCGCGCAGCAGCTGCCGCAGATGGCGGTGGAGGACCTCGTCGGAGGGCGGGGGCGGGCAGTACATCCCGTACCGTCCGCGCATCAGCCGGTCGGCGAGGTCTCCGCTCTCGACGAGGACGACGCCGTACGCGTCCTGTTCGCGCAGTTGGCGGCTGAACCGGTCGAGGTGCAGTTCGGAGAGGCGGATGCGGGAGCGGCGGCTCGCGTCACGGGGCTCGTCCCGCCCGCGCCGCGGCTCGTGGTCGAGGCGGGCGTCGTCGGACGGCAGCTCCAGGAGGTGGCCGCAGGCCCGCTCCAGGACGTCGGTCTCGATCTCGTCGACGCGGTGCCGGGGGTCGAGGCGGGCGACCTTGTGGTCGGTCAGTTCGGAGAGGAGGGCGAGGGCGGTGGCCTTGCGGCCGCTGCCGGTCTCGCCGCAGAGGACCAGGAGGCGGCTCTCCCGCAGGAGTTCCTTCATCCGTACGTAGCCGGGGACCTCGCAGTAGATGTCGTCCAGGCGCTGGAGGGTCTCCTCGGGCACGCGGCCCTGCACGATGTCCGAGCGCGTGCCCGGGCTCGACCAGTACTGGGTGATGAACTGGTTGCCCTCGTAGATCTGGCCGTCGCGGCCGATGTCGTACGTGCGGCCGGAGGGGCGCGGGGCGAGCGTGCGCAGGGCGGCGCGCGCGGTGCCGGCGCCGCCGGTGCCGCCCACGCCGTCGACGGGGCTGCGGCCTGCCCGGTCGAAGGGGTTGGCCTCGGGCTGCTGTTCACCCGCGGCGTCGCCCCGGTCGGCGCCGGCCCGGTCGGCGCCCGCTCGGTCGCCGCCTGCCCGGTCGCCGCCGTGCCGGTCGCCTCCTGCCCGGTCGGCGCCGGCGCCCGAGGAGTCACCGCCGCCGGAGGGGCCGTCGTCCCTGGGCTCGTCCCGGGCCGCGGCGCCGTCCTCGTCGCTCATGCGCCCTCCCCGTGCCGGATCCCGGTGATTCCGCCGTGGATCGTGTTGTCCTTGATCACCACGAGGTCACGACCGGCCTGGTAGCTGTCGCCCCGCGTGGGGGTGTCGGTGGGCGGTGGGCCGTCCCCCCGCGTCGGCCCACCGCCGGTCTCGGGGTCGCCACGGCCGTCCCCGCCGTCCTGCTCGCCGAACGGCGGCATCGGCGGCGCCGTTCTGCGGGGCATGTGGAACCAGGCGGTCTCGTCGGTCTCCTTGGAGCGCACCCGGGCCTGCCGGTAGTGCGCAGGCTCCACATAGCGGCCGCCTTCGACGACCACGTTGTCGTAGAGCCAGTCGGAGACGACGACGAGCAGATCGGCGTCGGGCGCGTCGGTCATGATCCGTTTGGCCGTGGGGCTGTCGCAGAGCCGGCAGGCCAGGTCGACCGCGCGGCCGACGAGACCGTGACCGTCCTCCAGGACGAGTCCCGCGTTCATGCCGACCCGCATCCGCAGCCGCTCGCGCCGGCCCGCGTTGTGCTCGCGCAGGCTCTCGTAGAGGGTGTCGATCCACCGTCCGACCATGAACGCCGGCGGGACCTCGGGGCGCAGCGCCCCGAGGATGCCGTCGCCGCGGTCCTCCTGGTGGACCGTGCCCGGCTCGATGCCGACGGCGGCGTACGCCTCGCCGAACGCCTCGTACATGGCGGCGCGCATCCGTCGTTTCGCGTCCATGCCCCAGGTGCCCGATCCGACCGCGTCGCCGAAGACGACGAGGCGATGGATCGCTCCCGCACTCGCTCCCGCGCTCGCTCCCGCACTGCTCACTCGGACTCCCTGTGTGCCGTGTTGCCGTGGTGACGGGTCAAGCCTGGCCGCGCGCGGCGGCCGGCGATGTAGCCGTTTACACACCCGGCGGAGGTTTCTCCGCCGATTTCGTGTGGGGTGATCCGCCCTGGGCCAGCAGGATCAGGACGGGCATGTCGATGACGACCACACGGCGGTTCGCCGTGCGGACGACGTCCTGTTCCCGCAGCAGCCGGAGGGCCTTGGCCACCGCCTCCCGGGTGGCGCCGATGGCGGCGGCCAGATCGTGCTGGGGAAGCGGAAGTTCGAGTACGGTGCCGGCGTCCGCGCGCCGGCCCGCCCGCTCGGCGAGCTCGACCAGACGCGCCGCGAGCCGCTGGAGCACGGTCTCGGAGGCGAGGGAGCGGCGCTCGACGTCGGCGCTGCGCAGCCGGGCGGAGAGCTGCCGCAGGATCAGCGAGGTGGCATGCGGATGGGCGGCCAGGAAGCGGCGGAACCGGTCGCCGGTGATGGCGACGGCCTCGACACGGCCGAGGGCGGTGACGGTGGCGCTGCGCGGCCTGCGGTCCACCGCGGCGAGGTCGCCGACGACTTCTCCCGCGCCGCGCAGAGCGAGTATGAGTCGGGCGCCGCGCTCGGTCTCGACCGAGACGACGGACCAGCCGGACAGGAGCGCCAGGACGTACGCGGTGGTGTCGCGCTCCCGGATCATCACCTCGCCGGGCTCGTAGACGTGCGCCCTCCCCTCGGCGAGGAGCGTCCGGCGGTCCCGGTCGGGCAGGGCGTGGAGGAAGCGGTCCTGGCCGAAAAGACTCACTGTCGTCCACCCCCGCCCGCGAAGCCGTGGAAGTCACGTGGGGCCGTGCCCTCGCCCGCTTCTGTGTGTTGGTTCCCACCTCATGTGGCGTGCGTAATCACTCTGTTGACGCTGCGTCACGTCGTGGGGTGAAGAACGCTAGGGGCTGGCGAAGAAGCCCGTCAACGGGCACGGGGGGCGCAGGGGAGCGCAACTATCCACTCCCCTGCGCCCCCCATGAGGAGCGTGTCACGGACGTGTCACAGACGCGGGTCCACCGGCTCGGACTCCAGTGCGAGCACCGCGAAGACCGCCTCGTGCACACGCCAGAGCGGCTCGCCGTCCGCGAGTCGGTCCAGCGCTTCCAGGCCGAGGGCGTACTCGCGCAGCGCGAGCGAGCGCTTGTGGCCGAGGAAACGGTTGCGCAGGCGCTCCAGGTTCTCCGGGCGGGTGTACTCGGGGCCGTAGATGATCCGCAGGTACTCCCGGCCGCGGACCTTGACGCCCGGCTGGACGAGGCGGCCGTCCGCACCCCGTACGAGCGCCCCGAGCGGCTTGACGACCATGCCCTCGCCCCCGGCGGCCGTCATCTCCAGCCACCAGTCGACACCGGCCCGTACCGACGACTCGTCGGCCGGATCGACGATCAGCCGGCGCGTGACCTGGAGGAGACCCGTCGGATCGTGCTCCACCAGCCGGTCGAGCCATCCGAGCTGCTCGTCGTGCGGTACGGCCGCCAACGAGCGACCCTGCCCGGCGAGGAGCTGGAACGGCGCGAAGCGCACGCCCTCCAGGCCCTGCGTCGGCCAGCAGTACCGGCGGTACGCCTCCGTGAACGCCTCGGCGTCAGCCGCCCGTTCGCGCTGCTTGGTGAGGAGCGCGTCCAGCCCGTTCACGCCCCGCGCCGCCGCCTGCTCCAGTGCGCCGATCGCGCCCGGGAAGACCGCGCGGGAGGCCGCGCCGACCGCCGCGTACTGCGAGCGCAGCAGTCCGGCCGACTTCAGCGACCACGGCATCAGCTCACCGTCGAGCAGCAGCCAGTCCGTGCCCAGCTCGTCCCACAGCCCGGCGGCGCCGATCGCCGCCCGCAGCCGGTCGAGGACCTGCTCGGTGACGGACGGATCGTCGAAGAACGGGCGTCCGGTACGCGTGTGCAGGGCGCCGGTCACCCCGGAGACGCCGAACCGCTCCCGTGCCACGTCCGCGTCGCGGCAGACGAGCGCGACCGCGCGGGAGCCCATGTGCTTCTCCTCGCACACGACCCGCTCGACACCGTCCGCCCTGTACTGGGCGAAGGCCTCGGCCGGGTGCTCCAGGAAGTGCTCATCAGCGGCTCCGCCGCGGGCATCCTCCTTCGAGGTCGCCGTCGGGGCCATCGTCGGCGGCAGATAGGCGAGCAGCCGCGGATCGACCGCGAACCGGCTCATGACCTCCAGGGCGGCCGCCGCGTTCTCCTCGCGTACGGAGACGTTGCCCATCTGCCGGGTCTCCACGATCCGGCGTCCGTGGACGTCGGCGAGGTCGAGCGGGCGCCCCTCGTGCCCGCCCGGCGCCTCGGTCGCGAGCGGCCGGGCCGGCTCGTACCAGACCTTCTCCGCCGGTACGTCGACCAGTTCGCGCTCCGGCCAGCGCAGCGCGGTCATCCTGCCGCCGAAGACCGCGCCGGTGTCCAGACAGATGGTGTTGTTGATCCACGACGTGTTCGGGACGGGTGTGTGGCCGTAGACGACCGTCGCCCGGCCGCGGTACTCCTCCGCCCAGGGGTAGCGCACCGGAAGGCCGAACTCGTCGGTCTCTCCCGTCGTGTCCCCGTACAGCGCGTGGGAACGCACCCGGCCGGAGGTCCGGCCGTGGTACTTCTCCGGCAGACCGGCGTGACAGACGACGAGCTTGCCCTCGTCGAGGACGTAGTGGCTGACGAGCCCGTCGATGAACGCGCCGACCTCGGCCCTGAACTCCTCGGTCTCACGGCCGAGCTGCTCGATGGTCTCGGCGAGGCCGTGCGTCTCCTGGACCTTGCGGCCCTTCAGCCAGCGCCCGAGCTTGTTCTCGTGGTTTCCGGGCACGCACAGGGCGTCGCCGGCCGCGACCATGGACATCACGCGCCGCAGCACGCCCGGGCTGTCCGGTCCTCGGTCCACGAGGTCGCCGACGAAGACCGCCGTACGCCCCTCGGGGTGGTGGCCGTCGACGTATCCGAGCCTCGCGAGCAGGGTCTCCAGCTCGGAGCGGCAGCCGTGGATGTCGCCGATGATGTCGAACGGGCCGGTGAGGTGACGCAGGTCGTTGAACCGCTTCTCCAGGACGACCTCGGCCGCCTCCACCTCCTCGACACTGCGCAGCACGTGGACCTTGCGGAAGCCCTCGCGCTCCAGACCGCGCAGGGAGCGGCGCAGCTCGCGGCGGTGGCGCTGGACGACGTGGCGGGGCATGTCGGCCCGGTCGGGGCGGGCCGCGTTCCGTGCCTGGCACACCTCCTCGGGCAGGTCGAGGACGATCGCGATGGGCAGCACGTCGTGCTGCCGGGCCAGCTGCACCAGCTGACGTCGCGCCTCCTGCTGGACGTTGGTGGCGTCCACGACGGTCAGCCGTCCCGCCTCCAGTCGCTTGCCCGCGATGTAGTGCAGGACGTCGAAGGCGTCCCTGCTGGCGCTCTGGTCGTTCTCGTCGTCGGCGACCAGGCTGCGGCAGAAGTCGGAGGAGATGACCTCGGTGGGCTTGAAGTGGCGGCGGGCGAACGTGGACTTGCCGGAGCCGCTCGCACCGATCAGGACCACGAGGGACAGGTCGGTGACGGGCAGCGTGCGGGTGGTGTCGGTCATGCCGTGTCCTCCTTCGGGGTCGGGGTGGCGGTGTGGGTGAAGACGGCCATCTGGGTGGGCGGGCCGACCTCGGGATCGTCCGGGCCGACGGGCGTGAACGCCACCTCGTACCCGTACTGCCCGGCGACGCGCGCCGCCCAGCCGCGGAACTCCTCGCGGGTCCACTCGAAGCGGTGGTCGCCGTGCCGGACGTGTCCGGCCGGGAGCGACTCCCAGCGGACGTTGTACTCGACGTTCGGCGTGGTCACGAGGACCGTCCGGGGACGCGCCGAGCCGAACACGGCGTATTCGAGCGCGGGCAGCCGCGGCAGGTCGAGGTGCTCGATGACCTCGCTCAGTACGGCCGCGTCGTAGCCGTTCAGACGCTTGTCGGTGTACGCGAGCGAGCCCTGGATCAGCTTCACCCGGCCGGCCTGCCGCTCGCCGATCCGGTCGAGCCGCAGCCGGCGTCCGGCGATGGTCAGGGCCCGTACCGACACGTCGACGCCGACGATGTCGGTGAAGCGCACGTCCTTGAGCAGCGCCTGCACCAACTGGCCCTGTCCACATCCGAGATCGAGCACACGGGTGGCGTCGGCGGCGCGCAGGGCGGCCAGGATCGCCTCCCTGCGCTGCTCGGCGAGCGGAACGGGCTTCTCCTCGGTGTCCGTGGTCTCGTCGACCGCGTTGTCGAGGTCGTCGACGTCCAGCCCGTCGCTCTCGGCCAGGCGCACCAGCTCCAGGCGCTCCATGGCATCCCGGGTCAGGCCCCAGCGGCGGGACAGATAACGGCTGGTGATCAGCTTCTGCTCGGGGTGGTCGGCGAGCCAGCCGTCGCCGGCGCGCAGCAGCTTGTCGACCTCGTCGGGCGAGACCCAGTAGTGCTTGGCGTCGTCGAGGACCGGCAACAGGACGTAGAGCTGGTTGAGGGCGTCGGCGAGCCGCAGCTCCCCTTCGAGGACGAGCCGCACGTAGCGGGAGTCGCCCCACTCGGGGAACGCGCTGTCCAGCGCCACCGGCTCGGCGTCGACGGTGTCCCAGCCGAGGGGCCCGAACAGCTTGCGGACCAGCTCGGCCCCGCCGCGCGCCGGCAGCGCCGGTACCTCGACGCGCAGCGGCAGCGGCTCCGCGGCCCGCTCGGGCATGGCCTTGCAGGCCCCGTGCAGGGCGCTCTTGAAGACCGTGGCGAGCGCGACGGCGAGCAGCGAGGACGCGGCGTAGGGCCGGTCGTTCACATACTGCGCGAGCGCGGAGTCGGGGGCGCCGCCCCGGCCCTTGCCCTTGCCGCGCCGCACCAGACCGATGGGGTCCACCTCGAGGAGGAGAGCGGCCGTGCAGCGCTCGGCGCTCGCCTCGGGGTAGAGGACATGCGCGCGGCCGTGCGAGGTCGAGAACGTCTGCGCGTTGTCGGGATGCTTGTGCAGCAGAAAGCCCAGATCGGTCGCGGGACGTTCGGGGGTGCCGGTCGTACTGATCGTCAGGAACACACGTCCGAGTATGGTCCGCCCGTCCCTCTCCGACCAGGCATTTTCCTCAGCCTTCGGCGGGTCCCGAGCTCGGTCCCCCCAGCGCGGCGGCCAAGGCCGCGATCCGTTCGGGGCCGACCCGGCAGCAGCCGCCCGGCAGCCGGGCCCCGGCCGCCGGCCAGTCACGCATCCGCCCGGGATCGAAGGAACCGCTTCCGCGCCAGGACCGGGCCCGGGCGTCCCACTCCTCGCCACTGTTGGGGTAGACGACCACCGGCTTTCCCGTCGCTGCGGCGGCGATCCCCACGGCCCGGCCCGCGTCCTCCGGCTCGCAGCAGTTGACCCCGACGGCGATCACCTGGTCGTTGCCCGCCGCGAGCGCGAACGCCTCCGCGAGCCGCTGCCCGGCGCGGGTCCGCTCCCCGGCGATCGTGTACGAGAGCCAGACCGGCACCCCGCATCCCTCGGCCGCCCGGAGCAACGCCTCGGCCTCGTCGGTGTCGGGCACCGTCTCCAGGGCCAGCACGTCCGGCGCGGCCGCCGCGAGCGCCTCGATACGGGGCCGGTGGAAGCGTTCGAGCTCGGCCACCGTCAGCCCGTACCGGCCGCGGTACTCGCTGCCGTCCGCGAGCATCGCCCCGTAAGGGCCCACCGACCCGGCGATCCACACCTGCTCGGCGGCCGCCTCCCCCGCCGCCCGGGCCAGCTCCACCCCGCGCCCGATCAGCCGCGCCGTCTCGGCCCGGCCGATGCCGCGCCGGGCGAAGCCCTCGAAGGTGGCCTGGTAGCCCGCGGTGATCAGGACGCGGGCACCCGCCCGTACGTACGCCGTGTGCGCGGCCGCGATCTGTTCGGGCCCGTCGACGAGGAGCCGGGCCGACCACAGCTCGTCGCGCAGATCGCAGCCCTGGGCCTCCAGCTGGTTGGAGAGCCCGCCGTCGAGGACGAGCACGTCGGCGGCGAGCGCCTCGGCGAGGGTGCGAGCGGGTGCCATCGGGGTGTCCTTCCCGTCAGCCCAGCTGGGACTGGACCTGGGCGGAGATCAGTTCCAGGTGGTCCAGGTCGTCGAGGTCGAGGACCTGGAGGTAGATCCTGGACGCCCCGATCGCGCCGTACCGGCCGATCTTGTCCACGACCTCGGCGGGCGAGCCCGCCAGGCCGTTGGCCTTCAGCTCCCGCACCTCGCGGCCGATGGCCGCCGCACGGCGGGCCACCTCGGCGTCGTCCTTGCCGACGCAGACCACGAGGGCGTTGGAGTACACCAGGTCGTCGGCCCGGCGGCCGGCGGCCTCGGCAGCGGCGCGGACCCGTCCGAACTGCCGCTCGCTGTCCTCCAGCGACGCGAACGGGATGTTGAACTCGTCCGCGTACTTCGCGGCGAGCCGCGGGGTCCGGCTCGCACCGTGGCCGCCGATGAGCACCGGAATCCTGTCCTGGGCGGGCTTGGGCAGCGCGGGCGAGTCGACGAGCCGGTAGTGCTCGCCCTCGTACGAGAACCTCTTGCCGATCTCGGTGCCCCACAGCCCGGTGACGATCGCCAGCTGTTCCTCGAGCCGGCCGAACTTCTCCTTGGGGAACGGGATTCCGTACGCCCGGTGCTCCTCCTCGAACCAGCCTGCTCCCAGGCCGAGTTCGACCCGTCCGCCGGACATCTGGTCGACCTGGGCCACCTGGATGGCAAGGACTCCGGGGAGGCGGAAGGTGCCGGCGGTCATCAGGGTGCCGAGCCGGATCCGGCTGGTCTCCCGGGCCAGACCGGCCAGGGTGATCCACGCGTCGGTCGGCCCGGGCAGCCCGTCCGCGGATCCCATGCTGACGTAGTGGTCCGAGCGGAAGAAGGCGTCGAAACCGAGGGCCTCGGTGGCCTTCGCGACCGTGAGAAGGGTGTCGTAGTCGGCCCCCTGCTGGGGCTCGGTGAAGATTCGGAGATCCATGACTCCATCCTGCACCGCGGGGTGTCGGTCAACCTCCCCGGAGACAGCCGGGCGATCACTCCGAAGAGTGATCGTGTCCGTTCTCGGTGGCGTCCTTGGACCGGCCCGGGGGCCGGCCGACCGGGAAGCGGAGCTCGTTCCGGTCGATCTTCGCCGCCAGAGCGGCGAGCGGATCGACGCCGAGCACCCCGCAGAACTGGAGCAGATACGCCAGCACGTCCGCCACCTCGTCCTCGACCCGGTGCGCCCGCTCCGGGTCGTCCATCACCCGGTCCGCCTCGTCGGGCGTCGACCACTGGAAGATCTCCAGGAGTTCGGCCGCCTCGACGCTGAGCGCCGCCGCCAGGTTCTTGGGCGTGTGGTACGGCTGCCACTCCCGCGAAGCCGCGAACTCGGCCAGCCTGCGCTGCAATCCCGCTACATCCGGTTCCGTCACGGCATCAGGTCTATCACTGCTCCCGGGGCGCGACGGCCGTGGTGACCGTGATGGCGCACAGCAGGAGGCCGCGCTCGGCCAGCCATCGCCCGTCGAGCCGCCGGGTGGGCGGATGCGCCGAGGACGTGGAGCGCGGACGGACCTGGGCGGTGAACGAGCCGTCATCGCGCGCGAAGGAGAGCGTGGCGTCCTCGAACTCCAGCCGCTGTCCCGTCCAGGGGTACCAGGTCTTGTACACGGCCTCCTTCGCGCTGAACAGCAGCCGGTCCCAGCGGACTTCGGGCGCGACGCGCAGCAGCTCGCGCACATGGCGCAGTTCGCCGGGCAGGGCGATCGACTCCAGGACGCCCTCGGGGACCGGCGCGTTCGGTTCGGCGTCGATGCCCAGCGCCGCCACCTCGGGGGTACGGGCGGCTGCCGCCGCCCGGAAGCCCACGCAGTGGGTGATGCTGCCGAGGACTCCGGCGGGCCAGCCCGGTGCGCCGTGACGGCCGGGCAGAATCGGCGCGGCGGGCTCTCCGAGCCCCGTCAGGGCCCGCCGGGCACACCAGCGGGCCGTGGTGAACTCGCGGCGCCGGGTGTCCACGGCGTTCGCGATGATCGCGGTCTCCGCCGGGTACAGGTCCCCGGGCTCGGTCACGTCCTCGAAGGTGTCCACCGCGCAGACCCCGGGCGGCACCAGCCGCTCGATCACGGGCCCTCCTCCGGAAGGATCGTGCGGAGCCCGGTGCGCGGGTGGCCGGGTCGGCGCCACTCGCGGGGATAGCCGACCGACACCTCCTCGAAGCGGACCCCGTCGTGCCAGGTGGTCCGGGGGATGTGCAGATGGCCGTAGACGACCGCGCGGGCCCGGAAGCGGCGGTGCCAGTCCGCGGTCCGTACCGTTCCGCACCACTGCGCGAAGTCGGGATGCCGCAGGACCCGGGTCGGTTCGCGGACGAGCGGGTAGTGGTTGACGAGCACCGTCGGCAGCTCCGGATCGCAGGCCGCGAGACGCTCCTCGGTCAGCGCGACCCTGGCCTCGCACCACGCCTCCCGGCTGGGATACGGATCCGGGTGGAGGAAGAACTCGTCGGTGCAGACGATGCCGTTCGCTTCGGCGAGGGCGAGGGAACGCTCCTTGGTGGCGGCGCCGGGCACCCGGAACGAGTAGTCGTACAGCACGAAGAGCGGCGCCACGGTGACCGGACCGCCGGGCCCGTCCCACACGGCGTACGGGTCCTCGGGGGTGAGGACGCCGAGGCCGCGGCACAGGGTGACGAGGTGCTCGTACCGTTCCTGTCCGCGCAGGCTCAGCGGGTCCTGGCTCGTCGTCCACAGCTCGTGGTTGCCCGGTGCCCAGACGACCTGCGCGAAGCGTCGGCTCAGCAGGGACAGCGCCCAGTCGATGTCCTCGGACAGCTCGCCGACATCGCCCGCGACGAGCAGCCAGTCGTCGTCGGACGTCGGCCGAAGGCCCTCGACGATCGCCCGGTTCTCCTGGTACGCGACGTGCAGGTCGCTGATGGCCAGCAGCCTGCCCTGTCCTCCGCTCATGTCATGTCGTCCGTTCCTGTGCGTGAAGCCCGTACGTGGGGGTGGTCCGGTGGTCACGAGGTCAGGAGGACCGCGTCCCAGGCCAAGGGTGGCGGGTCCTGCGGAGCCGGGCCCCGGCTTTTCGCATACGTGAGGAGCGCGAGGGCCACTCCCGTGGCCCCGTCGATGAGGGCGGGGCTCTCCAGGAGCGCCGGACCCGCGGGGGTACGGACCAGCTGTCGGTAGCCGAAGGCGGATGCGGGGTCGTACAGGGAGACCAGTGCCTCCGCCAGACGGTCGGAGCCTCGCCACAGCTCCTCGTCACCCGTGCGTGCCGCCAGCCGGACCCCGGCGTGGAGGACGCCGGCGAGACCGTGACAGAAGCCCGGGTCGCCGCCGAGTTCGGCGACCGGTCGGCGCAGCAGGGCCGCGAGGGCGGTGACGGCCTGCCGCGACATCGTCCCGTCGCCCAGGGCCGTGCCCGCCAGTTGGAGGGCGCCGGCGATGCCGGCCGTGCCGTAGCACCAGCCGGGTCGCGCCGTCGCGTCCCGGGCGGCCGGTGCGGCGCCGGTCTCCTCCTCGAAGGCGACCCGGCCTGGCCACGAGACCCCGCCCCGCCCGTCGTCGTACGCGTGTCCCCGCAGCCAGTCGGTGATCCGCCGGACCGCGTCCGGGGTGCCGGGCACCCGGTGGCCCGCGAGGTGCGCGAGGGACAGCAGGGCGAGCGGGCCGCAGACGCCGTGGGCTGCTCCCGCGTTGAAGTCGCCGCGCGGGTAGGCGGCCCGGTCCCGGGGCACCACGTAGCGTGCCGGGGCGCACCACCACCCGGGGACGTCCTCACCGTCGACCCGCACCGGCTCGGTGAGTTCGATCAGCAGAGCGAGGACGCCTGCCAGCGCGTCCGCCGCCCGTTCGTCGCCCCGGTCGGCCGCCGCGAGGAGCACCCGGCCCTGGCCGGTGAGGCCCGCGACGACGTCGTAGTCCAGGTACGAGAGGCCATCGGCGCGCCGGACGCGGAGCGCGGCGACCCTGGACCGGGTGTGGTCGGCGAGCACGCCGACGCTCCGGTCCAGCAACCGGGCGTACCCTCCGGTGTCCTCGGCACGCAGCAGCGCGGGCAGGACCAGGTTGCCGACGGCCGCCGGTCCCGCCTGCGGGGCCGCGGCGACGCCTGCGGCGAGGTGGGCGTGGGCGACCCCGGACCACTGCTCGTCGTCGCGCGCGCAGGCGGTGTGCAGCAGGCTCACTCCGGGGTGACCGAGGAGCACGGACGCCGGCTGCCAGCCGGGCAGCATCAGCTCGGCGGGCACCTCGGCGCATGCGGCCGCCGTGACGCGGGCGACGCGCGCCGGGTCACGGAGCCGCTCCGCGACGGTGTAGGCGGTCTCCAGCGCCGCTGCCCGGGGGTCGTGGGCGAGGGTCATCGGCCGTGCCTCTTCCTGCTGAGACCGAGGGCGAGGCCCTCGCGGGCGGTCACATGGGCGAGGATCTCCTCCTCGCGGCGGGGGCCGAGGAGCCGGTTGCAGTGCATGTGGGCGAGGCTCATCGCCACCGCGGCCCGCCGGTCCCGGGCAGCGGCGGATCCGGCGGGGTCGGAGGTGCCCGCGGGCTCCGCGGACTCGACGGCGAGGACCTCCCGGAGCCCGGCCAGCGCAGCGCCGCGCGCCGCCAGGGCGGCGGCGAGGCCCGGTGGCTCGGAGGCGCCCGCGAGGCTCCCGTCGAGCCGGTCGGCGACCGCCTCCTTCGTCGCGCGCGCCACCTCGGAGCGCCGGGCGAGGAATCCCGGGTCACCGAGCCAGCCGAGGACCTCCTCCGGCGTGCCGAGCCCGGTGAGGAGGTCGAGGATCCCGAGCGCCGCCTGGGTGACCGGCGGCAGCGCGGGGTCGGCCTGCGGGGCGAGCCGGGCCAGGACGACGGCGCTGTCGGTGTGGAAGACCCGCTCGGCGTGACCGAGGGCGGCCGCTCCTCCGTACCGCTCGATCTCCGGGTCGTAGGTGTCGAGCACCAGCCGGTCGGTCAGCCCCGCGTCCCGCAGCTCCTCGGCCCATTCCCGTACGGCGGGCAGCAGCACCGGCCACAGGCCCTCCGGCTTGCCGTGGAAGCGCAGCCGCAGATGAGGGTCGGGGTCGGCGTACCGCAGGAAGAACCAGCTGTCGACGCCGGCCGCGCGCACGGTCTCGGAATCGACGAGCCGACCCACGTGCTGTGCCAGGACGTGCTGTTGGAGGGAGTCGGGGATGTAGAGCTTGGCGTAGAGCCACTCGCCGCCGGGCATGGCCGCCCACCGTGCGCGGTCCTCTGCCTCGGCCCCGGCGGTGGCCGGCCCCCGGGTCGCGGGCCGTGTCGGCTTCGGGCGGCGGGCGAAGAGGGGGACGACCAGTTCGGTGGCGTGCGGGCCGTCGGCGGCGGTGAACCAGCCTGCGCCTTCCGGGCCGCCGTACCACTCGGTGATCACCAGGCCCTGGGGCCGCTTCACCTCGTCGTGGAGGACCGGCAGATGGCGCGGATCGTCGAGGTCGACGGTCACCCGGTTGTCCACCCGGGTGAGCAGCGTGTACCGGGGGACGCGCAGGCGCCGCCGCCATGCGGCGACCGCCGCGCGCCAGCCCGGGTCGGCGCCGTCGGTCTCCGCGGCCCGCTCCCGCAGCGCGGTGTCGGGGAGCCAGCGGGCCGGGGCCAGCACCGTGCGGCCCAGACGGACCCGGGGCAGGGCGGGCGCGGAGGCCCAGGATCCCCAGTTCCAGGGGGTGCACCAGTCCTGGCCCTCGTAGCCGAGATCGAGCAGGAAGCGTGCCACGTACGGGAGATGGCCGCTGCCGGGGTTGAGCATGGAGTACGACACCGGGCGCACCGGCCGGCCGGTCGGTGTGTGCACGACCCGCAGCCCGTCCAGGTCCGCGTGGACGGCGAGTTCCTCGGGGCGCAGGTCGATGACTCCGTCGCGGGCGGCCCGCGTGACGCCCAGCGGAATCCGGTACGGGAGCCACTGCGGCACGGTGGCCACGTTCGCGGAGCGGGCCACTCGGGGGCGGTAGGCCACCGTGGCCGTGATCTCTCCGGGCGCGGCGGCCGCGGCCGACTCCTCGGCGCGCGCGACGACCGTGGCGACGGGGCCGGTCTCCCCGCCAAGGACCGGAGCGAAGCGGCCGAAGGTGGCACCGGCCCGGGGCGAGCCCGGGTTCGCGCCGAGGACGAGACGGAACTCCCCCGCGCACAGCTCGTCCCAGCTGTCGGCGACGATCTCGGCGCCCAGTTCGAGGGACGCGGGCACCCGGCGGGAAGGGCGGGTCGTACCGGATGGGTCCGCCCCACCGAGAGCGGTGGACCCGGCTTCCGTCGCGGTGAGCGCGTCGAGTGTCTTCTCGTCGAGCACGATCTCGCCGACGCCGGTGTGCCGCGCGGCGCCGAGCACCAGTTCTCCGAGGAGCTGGTCGCGGCGTCGCTCCGCGGCCGAGGGCTCGACCGACGCGGTGTCCCCGCCGGAGCCCCGGTACGTCTCCGGGAGGCCGAGTCCCCGTGCCTCGTCGAGGAGTTCGAGCAGCGGTACCGCGCGGTCGGTGCCGTACCGCTCCAGGAAGGCCAGGTGGTAGGCGCGCAGATGCGGCATTCCCGGTCGGGCGGCCGTCGTCCGCCACAGGGCGGAGGCGGCCCGCGCGGCCTCACGGGTGACCCCGGCGGGCAGGACGAGGCGCGCGTCGAGCCCCAGATCGGTCTGGATCACGTCGTCGGCCTCGCGCAGCTCCCGCATCCGGGCGGTGACCTCGGCCAGCTCCCGGCCCCGGTCGGCGGGCGGGGCCGCGTCCAGGGCGGCGAGACCGGCGCGGACGGCGGCGAGGGCATGGGTCACGGGATGGTCGGTGCCGGCCAGTCGCTCCAGCACGTGGTCGAGCGGGTCGGTGTGGTCGGGCGGTGGCACGAGGTCGCTCAACAGGAAACCGCTGTCGACCAGTTGCCGCACGGTCCGCTCGACGGTCGCGGCGGGGGCCTGGGGGAACCGCTCGGCCAGCGCCTGGACCAGCTCGGGCCAGGCGACCGGGTCGGTGGCCCGTTCCAGGACGTACGCGACGACTCCGGTGAGTCGGACCGAGTGCGCCAACTGCTGCTTGCCCGTGGGGTCGTGGTGGTCGACGAGGACCACGCGGCCGTCCCGGACGGTACGCAGCGGGTTGGCGGTCAGCGCGGCACGTTCACCCAGTCCGGGGGTGGTGACGACGGCGTCCGTGAGGACTCCGTGCAGCCAGGCCGCGTCGGGGCGGCTCAGCGTCCGGTGCGCGCCGCCCACCGCCTGTACGGGGGCGGGACCCGTTCCGGCGAGGGCCACGCCCGCGAAGAGGCCGAAGGGTGTGGGCCGGTATGTCGTCCGGAGCCGGTACTTGGTCAGCGAGACGAGCGCCCGGGTGAGGCGCTTGCGCTTGAGCGGGGCGCCCGACCGTACCTTCTCGACCTCGTCGGCGAGGCTCGGGCTGGCCAGTCGGACGGCCGCGAGAAAGGCGGGGTCCGCGGCGAGCCGGCCGACCTCGGCCCTGAGCGCGGCCTCGGAGGCGAAGCCGCCGGGGGTCCCGGCGGGTGGGGCCGCGGATGCGTCGGTCCCGGGCGGTGCGGGCGGCAGGGGGCCGGCCGCCGCGCGCAGCAGCACCACATCGGCGGCTTCGAAGATCTCGCTGTCCGTCATGTGTCCGTCCCCGGTCCGTTCTGTGCGTGGTGGTGACATGAGAGCGCCGGGCGGCGCGGCCCTGGCAGGCCGTGCCGCCCGGCACCCGGTCAGCTGGTCGGTTCGTCACGCCGTCGGCTCGTCAGCCGGTCGGCGCTTCCAGGC
>NZ_JBHTTQ010000051.1:0-49100 GCF_042794475.1 Streptomyces sp. NPDC056527 | reverse complement strand
GCGCCCGCCCTCTCCCGTGACCGTCAGGTCCCGGTGACCGACGCCAGGTAGGCGGACGTCTTCTCCGGCTCGAAGAAGAAGTTCTCGAAGTCGGCCGGGTCGTCGAAGCCGTTCGCGAAGCGGTCGGCGACCGGCTGGAGCTGGCCGGCCGCGCCGATCAGGTTCAGGACGTGCTCCGGCGGGACGCCGAGCATCGCGTTCGTCCACTTCGTGACGTGCTGCGCGGTGTTCCAGTAGCGGTCGAAGGTGGCCTGCATCCACGCCTCGTCGAAGGGCTTGTCGCCGTTCTCGACGATCGAGGCCAGGTAGGCGGCCGCGCACTTGGAGGCCGAGTTCGAACCCTGGCCGGTGATCGGGTCGTTGGCGACGACGACGTCCGCGACGCCGAGGACCAGACCGCCGCCGGGGAGGCGGCCGATCGGGTTGCGCACGGTCGGGGCGTAGCGGCCCGCCAGGGTGGCGTTGGCGTCGGTCAGCTCGACCTTGGTGGCCCGCGCGTACTCCCAGGGCGTGAACTTCTCCATCAGCTCCAGCGTGAGGGAGAGGTGCTCGGAGGGGTCCTTGACGCCCTGGAAGACGTCGAGCGGACCGCCGGGGATCCCCTCCCAGAAGAGGATGTCGGCGCGGCCGGAGGTCGTCAGGGTCGGCATGACGAAGAGCTCGCCGACGCCCGGCACCAGGTTGCAGCGCACGGCGTCGAAGTCCGGGTGCTCGGGGCGCGGGCCCAGACCGTGGACGTAGGCGACGGCCAGCGCGCGCTGCGGCTCGCTGTACGGGGAGCGGGAGGCGTCCCGGCCGAACATGGAGACCAGTTCGCCCTTGCCCGCGGAGACCAGCACCAGGTCGTACGTACGGGAGAAGAAGTCCAGGTCGGAGACTGCCGCGCCGTGGATGACGAGCTGGCCGCCGCGCTGGGCGAAGGTCTCCATCCAGCCGGCCATCTTCACGCGCTGGTCGACCGACTGCGCGTAGCCGTCGAGCCTGCCCACCCAGTCGATCACACGGCTGGAGTCGGGGGCGGCGACGGAGACGCCGAGGCCCTCGATCCGCGGGGCCTGGGACTCCCAGAAGTTCAGGGCGAGGTCGCGCTCGTGCTGGAGCGCGGTGTCGAACATGCACTGGGTGGACATGACCCGGCCGGACCGGATCTCGTCCGCCGTGCGATTGGACATGAGGGTGACTTCGTACCCCTGCGTCTGCAGTCCGAGGGCGAGCTGGAGACCGGACTGGCCGGCTCCGACGATGAGTATCTTCCGCATGGCAGGGTTCCTAACGCGTTATTCAGGGGTGGCTTCGAGCGCGTGCGCGACCATCGCGAGCAGGGACTCGATCACGCTGTACCGCTTGCGCGCGTCCATGATCACGACCGGTACGTGCGGGGGCACCGTGAGGGCCTCCCGGACGTCCTCGGCCTCGAACGCCTCGGTGCCCTCGAAGTGGTTGACCGCGACGATGTACGGCAGCCCGCAGCTCTCGAAGTAGTCCAGCGCGGGGAAGCAGTCGGTCAGCCGGCGGGTGTCGGCGAGCACGATCGCGCCGATCGCGCCGCGCACCAGGTCGTCCCACATGAACCAGAACCGCTGCTGTCCCGGCGTACCGAAGACGTACAGCACGAGGTCCTCGGCGAGGGTGATCCTGCCGAAGTCCATCGCCACGGTCGTGGTGAGCTTGTCGGGCGTGTCGGAGAGATCGTCGGTCTCCTCGCTCGCCCGGGTCATCAGGGCCTCGGTCTGCAGCGGAGTGATCTCCGAGACCGCCCGGACGAAGGTCGTCTTGCCGACCCCGAAGCCGCCCGCGACGACGACCTTGGTCGCGATCGGGGCCCGGGTGTGGTCGAGCTGCCAGTCCCGGGCACCCTCTTCGGTGTTCGTGCCGGGGGCTTCGGGCTGTGTCGGTATCCCGGTGAGCGGCGGGGCAGCGGCTTCAGAGACGGCGGAGTCCACTCAGCACCCTTTCGAGCAGCGCGCGGTCGGGCTGGCCGGTGCCGTGACCGGTCCCGTACACACGGATCTTTCCCTGGTCGGCCAAGTCGCTCAGCAGCACTCGGACGACACCCAACGGCATCTTCAGGAGCGCCGAGATCTCCGCGACGGTACGCATCCGACGGCAGATCTCGACGATGGCCCGCATCTCGGGCATCAGCCCGCGGGGCCGCCCGCCGTTCGTCAGCACCTTCCGCTCGGGCGACGCCTCGAGCGCCGCGACGAAGGTCTCGACGAGCAGGACGTGGCCGAAGCGGGTACGACCGCCGGTGAGCGAGTACGGGCGCACGCGCGCGGGGCGCCGGCCGTCCCCGCGCATCGGCAGTTTGTGGGCGTGGGATGCGGACGTCACTGGGTGCTCTCCAACGATTTGCGCAGCTCGCTGCGGAGTTCGGGGGTGAGTACATGTCCGGCGCGGCCGACGAAGAGCGCCATGTGGTACGCCACGACGCTCATGTCGCAGTCGGGGTCGGCGTGTACGCCGAGCAGCGAGCCGTCGCTGATCGACATGACGAAGACGCTGCCCTCCTCCATCGCCACCATGGTCTGCTTGACCCCGCCGCCGTCCATCAGCCGGGCCGCGCCGATGGTGAGGCTGCCGATGCCCGAGACGATGGTGGCCAGGTCGGCGCTGGACCCTCGCGGGCCCTTGGGGCGACCCTCGGCGGGGGTGGCGGCCTGTGCTGCCGGGTCGGACGAGAGCAGCAGCAGCCCGTCGGACGAGACGACGGCGACCGAGCGGAGCCCTGGCACCTCCTCGACGAGGTTGCCCAGCAGCCACTGCAGGTTGCGGGCCTCCCTGCTCAGTCCGAATGTTCCGGTCGCAGTCAACTGCGTGCCTCCTCGACTGTGTCCCCCGACTTCTCCTCGGTACCTGCGGTCTGCGTCTGTACGGCTTCGATCTCCGCCTCTACGTCTCGACGACCTTCCGCGGCGCCCCGGTGGAAGCCGCCGAGCCTGCGCCGCAGCTCCTCGGCGTCGACCCCGCCCGCGCGCGGGGCGGCGGGCGTGTCGGCCTGACGGACGACCTGGGGCGTGCGCTTGGGCAGGCCCTTGTCCGTGAGGCGCTGGGCGGCCGGCTCGGGCTCCTCCAGGGCGCGCTCGTGGGTGTCCGGCTCGGGCGGCGGGTCGGGGAGACGGACCTGGAGGGTCGTCTCGGCCACCGAGAGCTCGGGCTCCGCTTCGGGCTCGGGCGCGGGTGCTGCGGGAGCGGGCTCGACTGCTGCGGTTTCGGCAGCTGCGGATTCGGCCGCTGCGGCGGGCCGGGGCTCGGATGCTGCGGCTTCGGGCTCGGGCACGGCAGCTGCGGCGGGCTCGGGCGCGGCAGCCGTGGGCCCGGGCGGCTCCGCCTCGGGCGTCTCGGTCCCGGCCGCCTCCGGGGTCGTCGCCGAGGCCGCTTCCGAGGCCGCCTCCGCCTCGGCGACGGCCTGTTCCGCGGCCTCCACGAGGGGGTCCCTGGTGCGGGACGGCAGGGCGTTGGAGTTCGCCTCGGCCACCGAGCCCGGGAGGTTCAGCGTGGGCGCCGAGCCGGCCACCGACACGACCGGCGGGACCGCGGTGGGCGGGGCCGTGGGAAGCAGCGGCAGCGGCAGCACGATCACGGCCGCGATGCCGCCCTGCTTCTGTTCCCTCAGCTGCACCCGTACGCCGTGGCGGGCGGCGAGCAGGGCGGTGACCCGGATGCCGAGACCCTCCCCCGCGATGTCGGCCGGGTCGGCCTCCGACAGCCGCGCGTTGAGCTCGGCGAGCCGGGACTCGGTCATGCCGATGCCCTCGTCCTGGACGGAGAGCATCACCTCACCGCTCTCCAGCAGCCAGCCGGAGAGCTGGACCTGCGCGTCGGGCGGCGAGAAGGACGTGGCGTTCTCGAGGAGTTCGGCGACCAGGTGGCTGAGGTCGTCCGCGGCGAATCCGGCGACCTGGGCGTGCGGCGGCAGGGACTGGATCGTGACCCGCTCGTACCGCTCGATCTCGCTGACGGCGGCGCGCAGCACGTCGACGAGCGGGACCGCTCCGGGGTGGCCGTGGACGTGCTCGTGGCCGGCGAGGACCAGGAGGTTCTCGCTGTGGCGGCGCATGACGGTCGCCATGTGGTCGAGTTTGAAGAGGGTGGCCAGCCGGTCCGGGTCCTGCTCGCGCTCCTCCAGCTTCTCGATGACCCCGAGCTGACGCTCCACGAGACCGAGGCTGCGCAGCGAGAGGTTGACGAAGGTGTGGTGGACGGTGTGCCGGAGGCGTTCGAGCTCGGCGGTGAGCAGGGCGGTGTGGCCCTGGAGCTCGGCGCGCTGGGCGGCCAGTTCGGCGGCGAGGGCCTCGCCGGCGCCGGACAGGTCGGCTCGCTCGCTGTCGAGCCGCTCGGTGCGCCGGGCGAGGTCGGCCAGCTTGCCCTGGAGGGTGTTGAGGGACCGCACGACCTGGGCGAACTCGTCGTTGCGGCCGGTGAAGCGGACCGGCTCCTCGGCCTCAGGGGCGGCGGCGAGCCGTGCGGCGCCGATGCGCACCACGGCGAGCGGGCGGGTGAGGGTGCGGGCGACGAAGGTGGAGATGCCGATCGCGACCAGCAGACAGCCGCCGAGGAAGGCGATGCGCAATTCGAGGTCGGTGACGTCGTCGTCGCGCAGCTGGACGAGGCGGGCCACCTGCTCGGTGGAGAGCGTCGACTCGACGCCGCGCATCTGCTCGATCCGGGCGGAGAGCGCGGCCTCCAGCTTCTCGGGGTCGGTGCCGCGCTCGGACGTGCTGAGCGTCGGCTGGTCGGTGAGCCCGGTCAGGTAGCGCTCGGCGCTCTTGACGTCAGGGCCCGTCACGGTGCCGGCGAGGGAGTCCCGCCCGGCGGCCGTGGCGGCCTGGTCGAAGTCGGCGAGGGAGCCCAGTTCGCGGACCCGGGCCTGCTGGGCGGCGGCCGTCAGCGCGTTGCGGGCCCGGACGGCCTCGTCCGCGCCCTCGGCCTCGTCGAGCACGTAGCTGCCGGTGTCCGGGTCGTAGTGCGAGGTGCCGGGGGCCTCGGGCTGAGGGACGGCGAGGGCCGCGAGCAGCAGTCCGCGGGTCGCCGACGCCTGCTCGACGGCGCGGCCCAGGGCGGCGGGGGCGCGGGTGGCCTCGGCGGCGCGGGCGGGGGTCTGCTCGGCGAGTTCGTCGGCGAGGTCCTGGAGCTTGGCGATGACGTCCGAGTACGCCTTGTACGCCTCCAGGGCGGTGCCCTTGCCGGTGAGCGCGGTGCGGCGGACGGCGGGCAGGTCCGCGAGGTCCCTGCGCAGTTCGGCGGAGGCGGCGGGCTTGATCTCGTCGATCTGCCGGTCGACCCGGGTGGAACGCGCGCTGGTGACCTGCCGCTTCTTCTTGCTGTCGCCCTGCTGCTCGTCCCGGCCCGCGGCGATGTACGCGACGACCTCGTCGCGCTCGTCGGCGAGCGAGTGGGCGAGGGTGACGGCCTGGCGGTCGAGCTCGGCGAGGGTGACCAGGTTCTGGGAGTCGGTCAGTTCGCCGGAGGCGGTGAGGATCACGGGAGCGCCGGCGGCGAGGACCGTGACTCCGACGAGGGCGACGCCGGCGACCAGCCGGTTGCGGACGCGCTTGGGCCGGCCCACGGGGACGCCGGTGGTGCCGCCGCCTTCGGGGCCCGTGGCTCCGCCCGTGGTCAGCGGGTCACCGGGGCTCTGGCTCCGCGTGCCGTTGTTGCTCCGAGGCCGCTTCTTCTGCACCGGTGCTCGCATTCTCGACTCGTCCACCCATGAAGCAGAGGTGACGACCGGTCACATCTCAGAGCGCCCCCACCCCTGGTACGGCTTCCGACCATTCCAGCGCTTTTGGGAAGGGGACGCGCATCGGCCGCTCCGCCACCCGAACGAGTGAACAACACTCACGAGTTGGCGAACAACTTCGCGCGAAGTCCTTCACAGGCTTGTTCGGTGTGCCGGTTGGATCTTCCGTGCGGGCTTTGGCAGGATGCCCGCCCGCAGCTTCCCGGAGGGCCCCCTTCCGCCTCGCGCGTACGCCTTGAAGGGCTGGTGCAGGCCGGATCCGGCCATTTGGAGGCGGTGTGAAGGAGTCATGCAGGCTTTCCGGCGCGGGGGCAGACTGGGGATCATGCGCACCGAAGCGGCCACCCTCCCCGGCAACCCCGAACGCCCTAATGAGGACTGGGTGGCGACGGCTCTGCCCGCGTACGGCGGGGGCGGGACGGTCGTGGTGCTCGACGGGGTCACCCCGCCGACGGGCGACGACGGCTGCGTACACGATGTGCCCTGGTTCACCGCGCGTCTCGGTGGGGCTTTGACCGAACTATCCGCTTCGCGCCCCGACATGACCCTGCCCGGGATCCTGGCTCTGGCAATCCGGCGCACCGCGGACGCCCACCGGGAGACCTGTGACCTTTCTCACGTACGGACTCCTCAGGCGACGGTCGCGATGGCCCGCTGGAACGCGGCCTCGGTCGAGCATCTCGTCCTCTCCGACGCCGCGCTGCTCATCGAGGCGCCGGACGGCTCGGTGCGGGCGGTGCTCGACGACCGTCTCGACCAAATCCCGGACGAGATCCGTCGCTCCCTGGCGGCGACGGACCGTCTGCGCAACCAGGAGGGCGGCTTCTTCACGGCGGCGGCGGACCCGGAGGTGGCGCGGCGGGCGGTGACGGGGACGACGCCCCGGGCGGCCGTACGGGCCCTGGCGGCGCTCACCGACGGGGCGACGCGATGGGTGGACCTGTTCGCGGAGGGCGACTGGGCGGACTGCTGCGGGGTGCTCCGCGAGGAGGGCCCGCACGGGCTGCTCGCGCGGGTCCGGGCGCGGGAGGCGGCCGACGCGGCGGCGGGCGGCGCGTTCCGCTGGAAGCGCCACGACGACGCGACGGCGGCCTACGCGGTGCTCTGAGGCACGCGCGGGCGCTTCAGCTCTCCGCGCGGGCGTTCAGCTGGTGGAGGAGGCGGGCCAGTTCGGCGACCTCGCCCCGGTCCCAGTCCGCGAGCTTGCGGACGTAGCGTCCGCGTCGTGCGTCCCGTACGCGACGGAAGCGATGGCGGCCCTCCTCCGTCAGCCGGACCAGCGAGGCGCGGCCGTCGGCCGGGTCGGGGTCGCGGGCGACGAGGCCGAGCTCCTCCAGGGCGCGCAGTTGGCGGCTCATGGTCGCCTTGCCGACGCCGAAGTAGCCGGCGAGGTCGGTGGCGCGCTGCGGGCCGGCGTCGTCGAGCCGTACGAACAGGCCGTAGGCGGCGGGCTCCAGTTCGGGGTGGACCTCGCGGGCCATCTCGCCGGACTGGGCGCGGGCGCGGCGCAGAAAGACCGCCAGTTCGCGTTCCAGGGCGAGGAATTCCTGGTCCACACCACTCCGCGTCGACGACCCGGTGGGCTCGCCTTCACTCCCCGTACCGCTTCCGTGCACGTCAGCACCCCTCGCGCGCTTTCCGGTCGCTGAAAGTTTCTTTCGTCCGCGGCCATCGCCGCAGCTCCCCCAGTATTTCGCAGGCGTAGACCAACGGCAGCACCCAGGCCCCCTTCCGCCCGGCCGGTCTACGTGCGTAGCGTCTTCCCCAGCGGCTTCGCTGACATGTCCACACCAGGTCATGTCTCACCCCCACCGCCTTTCGGAGGCACGCAATGCCCGTGCACAGATCCGGAAAGACCCTCGCCGGCGTCGCCCTCGCGGCCCTGGCCCTCCTTCTGCCCCTCTCCCTCCCCGGCGCGGCGAACGCGGCCGACACCGAGGCCGTGCCCCCACGCGGCTCCGCCCACATGGGAATGGGCGTCATCGAGCACGACGGCCGGAGCGGCACGCCCGGCACACCCCGGGCCGTCCAGACCGAGGGTGTGGACGTCTCCAGCCACCAGGGGAACGTGGCCTGGTCGACCCTGTGGAACAGCGGGGTGAAGTGGGCCTACGTCAAGGCGACGGAGGGCACCTACTACGAGAACCCCTACTTCGCGCAGCAGTACAACGGCTCGTACAACGTCGGCATGATCCGCGGCGCGTACCACTTCGCCACCCCGGACACCACGACGGGAGCGGCGCAGGCCGACTTCTTCGTCAGCAACGGCGGCGGCTGGTCCAAGGACGGCAGGACGCTGCCGGGCGCGCTGGACATCGAGTGGAACCCCTACGGGGCGACCTGTTACGGCAAGTCGCAGTCCGCGATGGTCACGTGGATCCGCGACTTCCTCAACCGCTACAAGGCCCGGACCGGCCGTGACGCCGCGATCTACACGGCGACGAGCTGGTGGACGCAGTGCACCGGCAACTACGCGGGCTTCGGCGCGAGCAACCCGCTGTGGATCGCGCGGTACGCGTCGACGGTGGGCACGCTCCCGGCCGGGTGGCCGTACTACACGATGTGGCAGTACACCTCGACCGGCCCGACGGTCGGCGACCACAACCACTTCAACGGCGACCTCTCGCGGGTCCAGGCGCTGGCGAACGGCTGAGCCGAGCCGCTCCTCCCGCACGGACCGCCGCGACGACTCCGGCCCCGCATCCCCTGCCCCACGGGCAAGGTGCGGGGCCGGAGTCGTGCTCGGGTCCGTACGGAGCCGACGAGGCCGCAGCCCGGCGACCGGTCGGCCGCCTTCGTCTTTCTGCGCCCACCCTCTTGCCCATTGGTATGGACCAATGCGAGGCTCAAAGGGCGCGGCCGGGATTCAACTTCCTTACGCCGCCCGCTCGTTGCTCGTCCCGTACTCCCCCACGCACGAGAGAGAGCCCCGTCATGCCCTCGTACCGTCGCACCGCAGCAGCCGTCACCCTGTCCGCCGCCGCGCTGATCCCGCTGACCCCCTCCACCGCGGGAGCGCACGGCGCCGTCTTCAACCCGGTGAGCCGGGTGGCCGCCTGTTACGCGGAAGGCCCCGAGACGCCGAAGTCGCAGGTGTGCAAGGACCTGGTCGCCGACTCCGGCACCCAGCCGCTCTACGACTGGAACGAGGTGAACATCGCCAACGCGGACGGTCGGCACCAGCTGCTCATCCCGGACGGCAAGCTCTGCTCGGCCAACCGGGAGAAGTACCGGGCGCTCGACTGGGCGCGCACGGACTGGCCGGCCACGGCGGTCGGGGCCGGCGCCTTCGACTTCAAGGTACGGGTGACGGCGCCGCACTCCGGCACGATGACGGTCTACATCACCAAGCAGGGCTTCGACCCCACCCAGCCCCTGAAGTGGTCGGACCTGGACGCGACCCCCGTGGCCACCTACGCCACGGCCCGCACGGCGACGGACGGCTTCTACAACTTCACCGGCACCCTGCCGGCCCGCACCGGCCGCCACATCGTCTACAAGGTCTGGCAGCGAAACGACAGCCCGGAGGCGTTCTACAGCTGCTCGGACGTCACCTTCGGCGGTACGGCGGCGGCCTCGGCCCCGAGCGAGTCGAAGATCGCCGCGGGCGCCGACCGCTCCACGGTGAGCCACGCGGGCCACGGCGGCGACGAGCAGGCCCCCGCCCTCTCCGCCGAATCCGCCCGGACGCCCTCCTCGCCGCTCCCCCTGGCCCTCGCGGGCGCGGGCGCCCTGGCGGCCTTCGGAGCGGGCAGCCTGCTGCTGGCGCGCCGCCGGAACGGCTGACGTACCGGAACGGCCGACGCACGGCGGGCCCGCGGCATGACGAAGCGGGGTGCCCCGTGAAGGGCACCCCGCTTCTCCCGAAGGGCTCAGGCCGCCGCGCTCACCGCGACCTTCGCCGGGGCCAGGGCGATCTCCAGGACCTGGCGGACGTCCGTGACCGGGTGGACCTCCAGCTTCTCCAGGATCTCCGCCGGGACGTCGTCCAGGTCGGCCTCGTTGCGCTTCGGGATCACGACCGTCGTGATCCCCGCGCGGTGGGCCGCCAGGAGCTTCTGCTTCAGGCCGCCGATCGGGAGCACCCGGCCGGTCAGGGAGACCTCACCGGTCATCGCCACGTCCGTACGGACCAGGCGGCCGGAGAGCAGCGAGGCCAGCGCGGTCGTCATCGTGATGCCGGCGCTCGGGCCGTCCTTCGGGACCGCGCCCGCGGGGAAGTGGATGTGCGCGCCCCGGTCCTTGAGACCGGTCACGGGCAGCTCCAGCTCCGCGCCGTGCGAGCGGAGGAAGGAGAGCGCGATCTGCGCGGACTCCTTCATCACGTCGCCCAGCTGGCCGGTGAGGGTGAGACCGGCAGCGCCCGTCTCCGGGTCGGCGAGCGACGCCTCCACGAAGAGGACGTCACCGCCCGCGCCCGTGACGGCCAGTCCGGTCGCCACACCCGGTACCGCGGTGCGCCGCTCGGCCGGGTCCTGCGCCGACTCGGGCACGTGGTGCGGGCGGCCGATCAGCCCGCGCAGATCGTCCACGCCGACCGCGAACGGCAGCTCACGGTCGCCCAGTTCGTGCTGCGCCGCGACCTTGCGCAGCAGCCGCGCGATGGACCGCTCCAGGTTCCGTACGCCCGCCTCACGGGTGTACTCCCCCGCCAGCTTCCGCAGCGACGCGTCCTCCAGGACCACCTCGCCCGGCTCCAGGCCCGCCCGCTCCAGCTGCCGGGGCAGCAGGTGGTCACGGGCGATGACGACCTTCTCGTCCTCCGTGTACCCGTCGAGCCTGACCAGCTCCATGCGGTCGAGCAGCGCCTCCGGGATGGCCTCCAGGACGTTCGCCGTCGCCAGGAAGACGACGTCGGAGAGGTCCAGTTCGACCTCCAGGTAGTGGTCCCGGAAGGTGTGGTTCTGCGCCGGGTCCAGGACCTCGAGGAGTGCGGCCGCCGGGTCGCCCCGGTAGTCGGAGCCGACCTTGTCGATCTCGTCGAGCAGGACCACCGGGTTCATCGACCCGGCCTCCTTGATCGCCCGGACGATCCGGCCCGGCAGCGCGCCGACGTACGTACGCCGGTGGCCGCGGATCTCCGCCTCGTCCCGGACGCCGCCGAGCGCGACCCGGACGAACTTCCGTCCCATCGCGTGCGCGACGGACTCGCCGAGCGAGGTCTTGCCGACGCCGGGCGGGCCGACCAGGGCCAGGACGGCGCCGCCGCGTCGTCCGCCGACCACACCGAGACCCCGCTCGGCGCGCCGCTTGCGCACCGCCAGGTACTCGGTGATCCGCTCCTTCACGTCCTCCAGGCCCGCGTGCTCGGCGTCGAGGATCGCCTTGGCGCCCTGGATGTCGTACTGGTCCTCGGTCCGCTCGTTCCACGGCAGTTCGAGGACGGTGTCGAGCCAGGTGCGGATCCAGGAGCCCTCCGGGGACTGGTCGCTGGACCGCTCCAGCTTCTCGACCTCCTTGAGGGCCGCCTCGCGCACGTTCTCGGGCAGGTCGGCGGCCTCGACGCGCGCCCGGTAGTCGTCGGACTCGTCACCCTCCGTCTCGCCGTTGAGGTCGCGCAGCTCCTTGCGTACGGCATCCAGCTGGCGCCGCAGCAGGAACTCGCGCTGCTGCTTGTCGACGCCCTCCTGGACGTCCTTCGCGATGGACTCGGCCACGTCCTGCTCGGCCAGGTGCTCGCGCAGCTGGGCCGTGGCGAGCTTGAGACGGGCGATCGGGTCGGCGGTCTCGAGGAGTTCGACCTTCTGCTCGACAGTGAGGAAGGGCGAGTAGCCGGAGTTGTCGGCGAGCGCGGAGACGCCGTCGATCTGCTGGACCCGGTCCACGACCTGCCAGGCGCCGCGCTTCTTCAGCCAGGTGGTGGCCAGCGCCTTGTACTCCTTGACCAGGTCCGTCACGGATCCGGGCAGCGGCTCGGGCACGGTCTCGTCGACGACGCTTCCCTCGACCCACAGCGCGGCGCCGGGGCCGGTCGTGCCGGCGCCGATCCTGACGCGGCCGCGGCCGCGGATGAGCGCGCCCGGGTCGCCGTCGGACAGCCGGCCGACCTGCTCGACGGTGCCGAGGACGCCGGTCCCGGCGTACGTCCCGTCGATGCGGGGCACGAGGAGCACCCTGGGCTTGCCCGTATCGGATCGCGCGGCGGCCTGGGCGGCCTCCACCGCGGCGCGTACGTCGTTGTCGGACAGGTCCAGCGGCACCACCATTCCGGGCAGCACGACCTCGTCGTCGAGCGGCAGCACAGGCAGAGTGAGCGGTGAGGACGTCGAAGCCATGATCTCCCCTTCGGCAGTCAAGTTGAGCTATGTGGACTCAATGCACGTGAGCCGTCGAATGTTCCCCCGGCCGCGTTCGCTCTGAGCGATCGCTCGCCCGCGCAGGTGAAAGATGCCGTGTAATACCTCCATGGATATGGCGTCTATTACATCCGCATGGGTGGCCGGCTGGACCGTCTCGCGCGGCACCCCGCCCGCCGTCGTCGAGCCCTGGGGCTACCGGATCGATGTGGGCCTGCCGACGCATGTCTTCCGGCATGTGCTGCCGGCGCCGGACGCGGTGTCCGTGGGCAAGCTCTGCACGGAGATCACCGAGCCCAATGCGTGGCTGAAGGTGATGGCGGGGCCGGAGGAGGTCGCGGAGTGGATCACCCCGGGGTGGACCGTCCCGGACGATCCCGGCTTCATGATGACCAAGGCGCTGGACGCGGGCGCGCGGCCGTCGGCGCCGGAGGGGTACGCGCGGACGACGGAGACCCGGGACGGGGTGATACGGGTCCGGATCGTGGCGCCGGACGGCACGCTGGCCGCCTCCGGCCGGCTGGCGCCGACGGGCGTGACGGCGGTCGCCGACCAGATCGAGACCCACCCGGACCACCGGCGCCGCGGCCTGGGCGCCAACGTCATGCGCACCCTCGAAGCGGCGGGCGCGCAGGCGGGAGCGGTGACGGGCGTCCTGTCGGCGACGAGGGACGGCCTGGCGCTCTACGACTCCCTGGGCTGGCACCACGAGGGCCCGCTGACGGGCATCGTCCGCGGCGCGTAACGCACCGCCGCGCGGCCGCTGCGGGACGCCCTGCACACGGCTCTGGTCAACCGGCTCGGCTGAGGGGATGCTCGGACCCATGGTGCTCAGGGACATGACGCGCACGGACGTGACGCGCGGGAAGCGGTACGCGGGGCGGATCGGGGCCGCGTCGATGGTGCTGCTCCCGGTTCTGGCGCTGGCCGGCTGCGGCGGCGAGGACACGCCGAAGCCCCCGGTCGCGACCCAGGACGGTACGACGAAGCCGGTGCCGACCGGCACCGGCGGCACCGCGCCGCCGGTCCCGACGAGTTCGGACGGGACCGTCGAGAAGGACAAGGAGCACGGTCCGCGCGAGGTCCTGGTGACGGTGAACGTCAGTGGCGGTCTGGCGGGCGTCGACAACCAGCTGACCGTCCACTACGACGGCAGCTACACGACCCGCTCCGGCGGCGACTCCCCGCGCAGCGGCCGCATGACCCCCGCCGAAGTCGCGAAGCTGCGTAAGGCGTTGGAGGACCCGGCCTACGCGAAGGTGCCCGCGCGACCGTCCGGAAAGCCGGTGTACGACGGCTTCACCTACGCGGTCACGTACGACTACCGGGTCGTCGTCAGCGCGGACGGCGACCGCTCGGCGGCGCTGCAGCGGGTCTTCTCGGCCCTCCCCGACGGCGGCCCCCCGACCGGCCCCTGAGCCCTCCCGAGCCTCGGCTCGGCCACGGCGTGAACCGCCGGCCGCCCTCCGAGCGATAGTGGGGCGTGAGACTGTTGCGCCCCGAACGGGGAGAAGAGCGGGACGACTCCGCGCTGTTGCGCGCCGTCGCCCGGGGAGACGCCGAGGCGCTCGCCGTGCTGTACGACCGGCACGCGGGATGGCTGCACGCCCGGCTGGCGCGGCGTTGCACGGACGAGGAGACCGTACGGGAGGTCCTCCAGGACACCTTCGTCACCGTCTGGCGCTCCGCCGGTTCGCACCGCGGCCGGGGTGAGGCCGGCGGCTGGCTGTGGGTCGTCGCCGCGCGCCGCCTGGTGGACGCCCAGCGCGCCAGGGCCCGCGCGGAGCGCGCCGCGCCCGAGCCGATCGCCCCCGCCCCCTCCGCGGAGGACCGGGTCCTCGCGGGGCTGGAGTTCGGGGATGTCGGCGCCGCGCTCGACCGGATCTCGCCCGAACTGCGCGAGGTCCTGCGGGCCACCGTCGTCGACGGCCTGACCACACGAGAGACGGCCCGGCTGCTGGGGATACCGGAGGGCACGGTGAAGACCCGCGCCCTGCGGGCCCGTCGCGAACTGCGGGCCGCCCTCGGCCCGCACGCCCTGGGAGGCACCGCATGACCGCGCCGTGGCACGTGACCGATTCGCTGGCCGCCCGGTACGCGGCGGGTTCCGCGGCCGAGCCCGACGCCTGGTCCCTGGAGAAGCATGTCGAGGTGTGCGGAGGCTGCGCGGTCCGCGTCTCGGCGGCCGTCCGCGCGGGGGGCTCGGGTCCGGTCCTCGCGGACGTACGCGCGCAGCTCCTGGAGACGGTACGCGCGGAGGCGACCGCCCGCCGAGGCCGTGCGCTGCGGCGCCTGGGCGTCAGCCTGGGCCTCGGTACGGCCGGGCGGGGCCTCTCCCCCGCCTCGCGTTGGGCGCGGGTGCTCTGGGCCGTCGGCCCCGCGCTGCGCGGGGCGTGGCTGGTGGCGGTGCTCGTCGTGGTCGTGGCCGCCGTCGGGCTCGCGTACGGCGGAGGGTTCCGGGAGGCGCGGCCGGTGCTGCTCGCCGTCGCCCCGGTGCTGCCGCTCGCCGGGGTGGCCGTCTCGTACGGACGTCACGCCGACCCGATGTACGAGATCGGCGTGGCGACGCCCTCCGGCGGGCTGCGTCTGCTGCTCACCAGGGCGGCGGCCGTGCTCGGTGTGTGCGTGCCGGTACTGACCGCGGCCGGGGCGGTGCTGCCGCCGGTCACCGGCGTGCCGGGCGCCGCGGCCTGGCTGCTGCCGGCGCTCGCGCTGACGCTGGCGGCCCTGACCCTCGGTTCCTTCGTGGGATGCCGGGCGGCCTCGGCCACGCTGGCCGGCGGCTGGCTGCTCGCGGTGACCGGGCCGGTGCTCGGACAGCCGGGGGCCACCGCCGAGCTGGCCCGGTACCTCTCGGGCCCGGCCGTTCAGGGCGGTTGGGCCGCGGCCGCCGTCGTCTGCGCGGGCCTGCTGGCCCTTCGGCGTCGTTCCTTCGACCACCTGGAGACCCGGTGACCACACCTCGCACACGGACCGAACGGACCACGTGGTCCACGTCTCTCACGACGGTCGCGGCGACCGGGCTGACGGTCCGGCACCGCCGCACCGTCGCGCTCGACCGCCTCGATCTGACCCTCGGCCCCGGCATCCACGGCCTGCTCGGCCCGAACGGCGCGGGCAAGACCTCCCTCATCCGGGTCCTCGCGACCGTGGCCGCCCCGTCGGACGGCCGGGTGGAGCTCCTGGGCCGGGACGCCGGGGCCCATCGCGAGCGGTCGGAGATCCGCCGTCGACTGGGCTATCTGCCCCAGGAGTTCGGGTACTACCCCGGCTTCACGGTCCGCGAGTTCGTCGCGTACGTCGCCTGGCTCAAGGAGATGCCGGCGGACCGCGCCCCGGCCGCCGTGGAGCGCGCCGTGGAGCGGGTGGGACTGGCCGACCGGATCGACGCCCGGCTCAAGACGCTGTCCGGGGGCATGGTCCGGCGGGCCGGGATCGCCCAGGCCATCGTGAACGAACCGGAGTTGCTCCTCCTCGACGAGCCGACGGCGGGGCTCGACCCCGAGCAGCGGGTCGAGTTCAGGACCCTTCTGCGGGAGATCGGCGCGTCCTCCACGGTGATCGTCTCCACGCATCTGGTGGAGGACGTGGCCGCGGCCTGCTCGGAGGTCACGCTGATCGAGTCGGGCCGTGTCGCCTTCCGGGGCACGACCGCGGAACTGACCACTCTCGGCGAGGAGTCGGACGTCGCGGGGTCCGGGGAGACGGCCAACGCGATCGAACGGGGATACACGGCGGCCCTGCGCGCCCACCGCGCGCCGTCGGGCGCCCCGGCTCCGGGCGGCGCGCACCGGCCGTCCGCGCCCGCCGCGAACGCCACACCGCCCGCCCCTCCCGTCTCCTCGGAGGACCCGCGATGACCGCGACCGCCACACCGCCCCGCGAGGCCGCGAGGCCGCCCCGCACCTCCGTCGTCCGCACCGAACTGCGGCGGGGCGTCGGCCCCTGGGCCGGTGCGGCCGTGGCGGTCACGCTCCTCGTGACGATGTACGGCAAGGCCCCTGCCTGGCAGGGGCGCTGGACCGACGCCACCGACATGCTGCACGTCACCGCCGGGCTTCTCACGGGTCCTCTCGCGCTCGCCGCCGGCTGCTGGCAGGGCGGCCGGGAGCGGCGCCGCGGGACGCTGGAGCTGCTCCGTTCCGTCCCGCGCGGCCGGCTGCGCCGTACGTTGCTCGCCGTCGCTCCCTCCGCGCTCTGGCCGGCCGCCGGGCAGCTCGTCGCCGCGACGGTGTGCCTGCTCGCGACCTGGCCGTACGTCGGCGGCGGCCGACCGTACCTCGAACTCGTCGCCGCCGACACGGTCGCGATCGCCGCCCTGGGCACCCTCGGCCATCTCGTCGGTCTGCTGGTGCCGTGGCGGCTGACCGCACCGCTGCTCGCGGTCGCCGGCTACGTCGGGCTCGCGTTCGGCACCTACACGGGGAGCCCCGCCCAATGGCTCAGCCCGGCCGCCGAGCACTCCTCGCCCTGGGACGCGCCCGTGTGGTGGTACGCCCCGGCCTCGGCCGTCTGGACCGGCGGCCTGGCCCTGGCGGCCCTCCTGGCGTACGCCGCCCGCCCCGCGCGGCTGCGGCTGCTGGCCCTGCTCCCGCTCGCCGCGGCGATCGCCGCCGCCGTGCCGGTGCTCCGGCTGCCCGCCGACGGCCCGTGGCGCCAGGACCCGGAGGCGACCCGTCTCGTCTGTGACGACGGAACGCCCCAGGTCTGCGTGAACGCCCTCGACCGCGCACTGCTTCAGGACATCTCCCGCTCGCTCGCGCCGCTCAACGAACGGCTGCGCGGGCTGCCGGGATCCCCGGTCCGCTGGGTCGGCGGGCCGATCAGCCCCGGCGCGGAGGAGATCGGGCTGCCCGACCACACGATGGACGCGGTACGGGGCCGGCTCAGGAACCCCGACCTGTACCTCAACTCGGCCGTCCAGTGGCTGTTCTCGGAGACCTGTCCCTCCGAAGGTCTCTCGGGACCGAGCGCGGAGCGGGTCGCCGAGATCCATCTCGCCGTGTCGGAGTGGCTGGCGCCGACACCGGAGGACTACGGGGTCCCCGTCGGCCCGGCCGCTCAGCGGCACCTCGACGCCCTGCGGGCCAAGTCTCCGGCCGGCCAACGGGACTATCTCGCACGCTACCTGGCGGCGGACCGCTGTCGCCCCGAGGAGGTGCCGGTCCCGTGAGCCTCCTCGGCCCCGGCCTCACCCTCTACGTCCGCTCACGCACGCTGCCCGCGACCCTCGCCACCCTGCTCGGCACGGCCGCGGTGGCCGCCTGGTCCGCGTCCTGGCTCCAGTCCCAGCCGGCCTTCGATCACACCGCCCGGGTGCCGGTCGTCGTCCTCGGCCCGCTGCTGGCCGCGTCGGCGATCGGGACGAGCCTGTACGCGGCGAGCGACGAGCTGGACCGTGCCGCGCCCCGGCCGTGGCCCCCGCGCCGGGTCGCGCACGTCCTCGCCCTGACCGCCGTGGCGGTCGTCCTGCTGGCGCTCGCCGTGCCGGGTCACGCGGAGGAGTTCGGCGGGCCCGCGATGGTCCGCAACACCCTGGGCGCGGTCGGTGTCACGGTCGCGTCGGCGGCGCTGATCGGCGCCAGGCCGAGCTGGCTGCCGATGACGGTGTACGTCGGCTCGGTCTATGTGGCGGCGCCGTCCACCCCCGGGGGTACGGCGGCGGTGTGGGCCTGGGTCATGCAGCCGGGTCCGCAGGCCGCCGCCTGGGCGGTGGCGCTGGGCGCGTTCGCCGGAGGCACGGCGCTCTACGCCTTCCGTGGAGCCCGTCCCGTACGGACCTGAGGGCGCGCCCCGCACACCGGTCGGACGGCGGGCGATCCGCTCGCGAGGGCGGCGGCCTCAGCCCGTCGCCCCCGGCAGCCCCTCGCCCGTCGTCGAGAGCTCCCTCAACTGCCGGTCGAGGAAGACCCGTACACGCGCGGGCATGTCCATCGAGGCCGGATCCAGGGCCCATTGCACCTGCAGGCCGTCCATCACGGCGAGTTGCTCCTGCCCCACGGCCCGGCAGTCGATGCCCGCCTTCAGCTCCCCCCGCCGCACCGCGGCCTCCAGGAGGTCGACGGTGTGCCCGAGCACGCGCTCGTAGCGTTCCTTGAAGTACCGGTGCGCGGGGTGGCCGACGTTGCCGGACTCGCCGACCAGGACGTTGAACATCCGCACGATGCCGGGGCGGCGGGTGTTGTCCTCGACGAGACCGACGACGGTCTCCAGGTAGGCGGCGTACGACTCCGGCTCGTCGGCGAAGAGCCGCTCGACGTCGTGCTGCTCGCTCTGGGCGAGGACGGAGAGCAGGAGGTCCTCCTTGCTGCGGAAGTGGTGCAGCAGGCCGCCCTGGGTGATCCCGCAGTCGTTCGCGATCCGCGCGAGCGAGGAGGCGTGGAAGCCCCACTGCCCGAAGTGCTCGACGGCGGTGTCCAGGATCTTCAGGCGGCGCGCGTCCCCTACCGCGTAGCTGCCCCTGCCTGCGGTTCTGCGGGGCGTTCGACCCTTGTTCTCCGGCATGGGAACCACCTTAAGGCGTGCCCGAATCACCCCCTTTCGCCTGTGATCCAGGACACATCGAAGAAACCTAGTGGTCACTCGGTTTTCACCTCTAGCCTGAGGGCGCCCAGGCCGACTCCGCTGCCGCCCGTGATCGACGGAGCCCTGTCGGCGCGGTCGCCGTCCCGTCCGTCCGCTCGGTCGAGCACCCCAAGGAGCCCCGACATGCACCCGTACCAGGACGCCACCCGCCCCGTCGCCGAGCGCGTCGAGGACCTGCTCTCCCGGATGACCCTGGAGGAGAAGGCCGGCCAGCTCTTCCACTCCATGCTGATGATGAACGCGGACGGCACCCCGGTGACCGAGACGGACGGCTCGATGCTGCCGTTCACCACCCCGGAGCTCGTCGAGGACCGTCACCTCAGCCACTTCAACCTCCTCGGCACCTACGGCGCCCGCGAGATGGCCCTCTGGCACAACGCGGTCCAGGAGATGGCGGCGAACACCCGGCTCGGCATCCCGGTCTCGCTCTCCACCGACCCCCGTCACGCCTTCACGGACAACGTCGGCGCCTCCTTCAACGCCGGCGCGTTCTCCGCCTGGCCCGAAGCGCTGGGGCTCGCCGCGATCGGCGACCCGGAGCTGGTGTTCCACTTCGCCGACACCGTCCGCCGCGAGTACCTCGCGGTCGGCTTCCGTACGGCTCTCCACCCGCAGATCGACCTCGCCACCGAGCCGCGCTGGGCCCGCCAGACCGGCACCTTCGGCTCCGACGCCAAGCTGACCGGCGAACTCGTCCAGGCGTACGTCCGGGGTCTCCAGGGCGAGGAGCTGGGTCCGGACTCGGTGGCCGCCATGGTCAAGCACTTCCCGGGCGGCGGGCCGCAGAAGGACGGCGAGGACCCCCACTTCCCGCACGGCAAGGAGCAGATCTACCCGGGCGGGATGCGCGACCACCACCTGGAGCCCTTCAAGGCCGCGATAGCCGCCGGCTGTTCGCAGATGATGCCGTACTACGGCCAGCCGATCGGCACCGACTGGGAAGAGGTCGGCTTCGGCTTCAACAAGGGCGTGGTCACCGGGCTGCTGCGGGAGGAGCTGGGCTTCACCGGGATCGTCTGCACCGACTGGGGCCTGCTGACGGACTCGGTGATCTTCGGCGAGCCGCACGAGGCGCGGGCGTGGAGCACCTGAGCGTCGCCGAGCGGACGGCGAAGTCGCTGGAGGCGGGCGCGGACCAGTTCGGCGGCGAGCAGAGTCCCGAGGTGATCGTGGAGCTGGTGGACTCGGGCCGGATCCCCGAGGAGCGGATCGACGAGTCCGTACGACGGCTGCTGCGCGAGAAGTTCGTGCTCGGGCTCTTCGACGAGCGCCGGTACGTCGACCCGGACGAGGCGGCCGAGACGGTCGGCCGCGCCGACTTCAAGGCGGCGGGCGCGGCGGCCCAGCGCCGCTCGCTCACGGTCCTGACCGACGGACCGCTGCCGCTCCCGGGACGCCCGAAGCTGTACGTGGAGAACGTCGACGCGACCGTCGCCGCGGAGTACGGCGACGTCGTGACCGCCCCGGCCGAGGCGGACCTCGCCGTGCTGCGGCTGCGCACCCCGTACGAGGAGCGCCCGAACCGCTTCGAGTCCTTCTTCCACTCCGGCTCGCTCGCCTTCGAGGAGCCGGAACTGGCCCGGATCCTCTCGCTGCTCGCGACGGTTCCGACGGTGGTCTGCGTCAACCTGGAGCGGCCCGCCGTCCTCCCCGAGATCGCCGAGCACGCGGCGGCGCTGATCGCCGACTACGGCGCGAGCGACGAGGCGCTGCTCGACGTGGCGTTCGGCCGGGCGAAGGCGGAGGGCAGACTCCCCTTCGAACTCCCGCGCTCGATGGCCGCGGTGGCCGCGGCCCGCCCCGACGTCCCGAACGACACGGTGGATCCCGTCTTCCCGCACGGGCACGGCCTGTCGCTGTAGCCCGAGGACCGCGGCAACGCCCTGCTCCCGTTATCGGTTTGTCCGGGCCGTCCCGGCCCGCGAGGATGGCCGGGACAACCGTCCGACGAGACCGGGAGTGAGCGAACATGTCCAACCCCGTCACCCTCGACCGGCGCGAGGGACCGTACGGCGAGGTCGTGCTCCGCCGACGCGAGGAGCACTACGAGATCATCGCCAACGGCACCTTCCTGATGGACACCTCCGACGGACGTTCGGAGCGGCTGCTCGTCGACGCGGCGATGGACGCCCTCGGCGGACGCGCCGCCGCATCCGTGCTGATCGGCGGCCTCGGCGTCGGCTTCTCGCTCGCCCATGCCTCCGCCGACCCCCGCTGGGGCCGGATCGCGGTCGTCGAGCGCGAACAGGCGATCATCGACTGGCACCGCGAAGGGCCGCTGGCCTCGATCTCCGGCCGGGCGCTGGCCGATCCGCGGAACGTGATCCTGCACACGGACCTGATCGAGTACGTCCACACCTCCACGGACACCTTCGACGCCCTCTGTCTGGACATCGACAACGGACCCGACTGGACCGTCACCGAGGGCAACCAAAGCCTGTACTCCGCCGAGGGGTTGGCGGCCTGCGCGGACCGGCTCAACCCGGGTGGCATCCTCGCCGTGTGGTCCGCCCAGCCCTCCGCCGATTTCGAAGCCTCCTTGCGGAATGCCGGATTCAGCGGGGTACGGACGGAAGAGATCCCCGTTGCCCGGGGCGTCCCTGACGTGGTGCACCTCGCCGTCCGGCCTGGATAGCCTGGACACTCCCGGTGCCTCTAGGCTGCTGGCCGACACCAGCGATGCGAGGCGGGGCAATGGAGCAGACACACACCACTCATCACGGTGCGGCGCCCACTCCGGGCGCGCAGCGGCGAGTGCTGGTCGTCGAGGACGACACGACCATCGTGGATGCGATCTCCGCGCGGCTGCGGGCAGAGGGTTTCCTCGTCCAGACGGCGACGGACGGCCCGGCCGCGGTCGACGCGGCCGAGGCGTGGCAGCCGGACCTGATGGTGCTCGACGTGATGCTGCCGGGCTTCGACGGCCTGGAGGTGTGCCGCCGGGTCCAGGCCCAGCGACCGGTCCCGGTCCTGATGCTCACGGCACGGGACGACGAGACGGACATGCTGGTCGGCCTCGGCGTCGGCGCCGACGACTACATGACCAAGCCGTTCTCGATGCGTGAGCTGGCCGCCCGGGTGCACGTACTGCTGCGCCGGGTGGAACGGGCCGCGCTGGCCGCCGTGACCCCGCGCAGCGGGATCCTGCGGCTCGGCGAGCTCGAGATCGACCACGCGCAGCGACGGGTCCGTGTCAGGGCCGAGGACGTGCACCTGACGCCGACCGAGTTCGACCTGCTGGTCTGCCTGGCGAACACACCGCGCGCGGTCCTCTCCCGCGAGCAGCTGCTCGCGGAGGTCTGGGACTGGGCGGACGCCTCGGGCACCCGGACGGTGGACAGCCACATCAAGGCGCTGCGCCGGAAGATCGGGGCGGAGCGGATCCGTACCGTCCATGGCGTCGGATACGCGCTGGAGACCCCGGCGCCATGAGCCGACGGGGGCCGCGCCCCGAGCGCCGCGGCAGGCGCCGGATCCTGATCTCGATCAAGACCAAGCTGGGAACACTGGTCGTCGGGGCGGTCCTGCTCACCTCGGGCCTGGCCCTGGTGGCGATACGCACCTCCACGGAGTTCCGCTACATCACGATCTTCGCGATGATCGCGACCCTCCTGATCACCCAGTTCGTGGCGCAGTCCCTGACGGCGCCGCTGGACGAGATGACCACGGTGGCCGGGTCGATCTCACGCGGCGACTTCAGCCGGCGCGTGCGCGGCGCGGACCGCCGTGACGAGCTGGGCGACCTCGCCTCGACGATCAACCGCATGGCGGACGACCTGGAGGCCGTCGACCGGCACCGCAAGGAGCTGGTCGCCAATGTCTCGCACGAGTTGCGCACCCCCATCGCCGCGCTCCGCGCGGTCCTGGAGAACGTGGTGGACGGGGTCTCCGAAGCCGATCCGGAGACGATGCGGACAGCGCTGAAACAATCCGAACGGCTCGGCCGACTGGTCGAGACCCTGCTCGACCTGTCACGTCTTGACAACGGTGTCGTCACGCTCAAGGCACGACGATTCGAGGTCTGGCCGTACCTCTCGGGAGTGCTCAGGGAGGCCAATCTGGCCGCGTCCCAGCGCGGCCTCTCCTCCACGTCCGGGCTGCACAACCGCACGGACGTCCATCTGCACCTCGACGTCTCGCCGCCCGAGCTGACCGCGCACGCGGACGCCGAGCGGCTGCACCAGGTGATGGCGAACCTCATCGACAACGCGGTGAAGCACTCGCCGCCGCACGGCCGCGTGACCGTACGGGCCAGGCGCGGCCCATGGCCGGACTCGCTGGCGCTGGAGGTCGAGGACGAGGGCCCCGGCATCCCCGAGGCGCTGCGGCACACGGTCTTCGAGCGGTTCAACCGTGGCCAGGTGCCGGCTCAGACCGGTCCGAGCAGCGACGGCGGCACCGGACTCGGGCTCGCGATCGCCCGCTGGGCGGTGGATCTGCACGGCGGGGAGATCGGAGTGGCCGAATCGTCACGCGGCTGCCGGATCCAGGTCACTCTTCCGGGAAGCCTTCCGGCGCGGGATTGACGTAGGGTCGAACTGGAAGCGCACGTTCTGCGTGTAGATGGGTAGGACCGGACAGGACCTGGCCGACACACGATCAGGACGTGATCAGGGTTGTCCCCCGGAGCGGATGGCAGCCCGACTCTCGCCTACCCGCGAGAGGGCAGAACTACGCTTGTTTCCCGCCATTCCCAGCTCTGAAACACTGCGTCAAGTGTGACTTGCGCGACGTTGGAGCGCCCGGCCTGCACCTCTCGGCCAGGGAGGCGTAGCCTTTATTTCCGCTGTCCATCACCTTGTGAAGCGGAAGAGGGCGGTTACCGCCGTGTCGTCTCAGTCCCCCAGTAACTCGAGTACCTCCACCGACCAAGACGGGCAGGGTCAGAACCCTGCGACCGCCTTTGGTGCCAATGAGTGGCTCGTCGACGAGATCTACCAGCAGTACCTCCAGGACCCGAATTCGGTCGATCGTGCCTGGTGGGACTTCTTCGCCGACTACAAGCCCGGCACGACGGAGACTCCCGCCGTCGCGCCGCAGGTGAGCCCCGCACAGGCTGCACCTGCCGCGCCCGCCGCCCCGGCGCCCGTGAAGGCCGCTCCGGCCCCGGCCGCCGCTCCGGCGCCCGTGAAGGCCGCCCCGGCCCCGGCACCGGCGAAGCCCGCCGCCGCCGCTCCGGCGCCCGCCAAGGCCGCGCCCGCCGCCAAGGCCCCCGCGGCCCCGGCCACCGAGGCGCCCGTCGGTCCCGAGCTGATCACGCTGCGCGGCCCCGCCGCCGCCGTCGCGAAGAACATGAACGCCTCGCTGGAGGTGCCGACGGCCACGTCCGTCCGCGCCGTCCCGGTGAAGCTGCTCTTCGACAACCGGATCGTGATCAACAACCACCTGAAGCGCGCCCGGGGCGGGAAGATCTCCTTCACGCACCTCATCGGCTACGCGATGGTGCAGGCGATCAAGGCCATGCCGTCGATGAACTACTCCTTCGCGGAGAAGGACGGCAAGCCGACGCTGGTCAAGCCGGACCACGTGAACTTCGGTCTCGCGATCGACCTGGTGAAGCCGAACGGCGACCGCCAGCTCGTCGTCGCCGGCATCAAGAAGGCCGAGACGCTGAACTTCTTCGAGTTCTGGCAGGCCTACGAGGACATCGTCAAGCGCGCCCGCGTCGGCAAGCTGACGATGGAGGACTTCACCGGCGTCACGGTCTCGCTGACCAACCCCGGCGGCCTCGGCACCGTCCACTCCGTGCCGCGTCTGATGCCCGGACAGTCCGTGATCATGGGCGTCGGCTCGATGGACTACCCGGCCGAGTTCCAGGGCACCTCCCAGGACACCCTGAACAAGCTGGGCATCTCCAAGGTCATGACCCTGACCTCGACGTACGACCACCGGGTCATCCAGGGTGCCGCCTCCGGCGAGTTCCTGCGGGTCGTCGCCAACTACCTCCTCGGCGAGGAGGGCTTCTACGACGACATCTTCAAGGCGCTGCGGATCCCCTACGAGCCGGTCCGCTGGCTCAAGGACATCGACGCCTCGCACGACGACGACGTCACCAAGGCCGCCCGTGTCTTCGAGCTGATCCACTCCTACCGGGTCCGCGGCCACGTCATGGCCGACACCGACCCGCTGGAGTACCGCCAGCGCAAGCACCCCGACCTGGACATCACCGAGCACGGCCTCACCCTGTGGGACCTGGAGCGCGAGTTCGCGGTCGGCGGCTTCGCCGGCAAGTCGATGATGAAGCTCCGCGACATCCTCGGCGTGCTGCGCGACTCGTACTGCCGCACCACCGGCGTCGAGTTCATGCACATCCAGGACCCGAAGCAGCGCAAGTGGATCCAGGACCGTGTGGAGCGCTCGCACTCCAAGCCGGAGCGCGAGGAGCAGCTGCGGATCCTGCGCCGGCTGAACGCGGCCGAGGCGTTCGAGACCTTCCTGCAGACCAAGTACGTCGGTCAGAAGCGGTTCTCCCTGGAGGGCGGCGAGTCCGTCATCCCGCTGCTCGACGCGGTCATCGACTCCGCCGCCGAGTCCCGCCTGGACGAGGTCGTCATCGGCATGGCCCACCGCGGCCGTCTGAACGTCCTCGCCAACATCGTGGGCAAGTCGTACGCGCAGATCTTCCGGGAGTTCGAGGGCAACCTCGACCCGAAGTCGATGCACGGCTCCGGCGACGTGAAGTACCACCTGGGCGCCGAGGGCACCTTCACCGGCCTGGACGGCGAGCAGATCAAGGTCTCGCTCGCCGCCAACCCCTCGCACCTGGAGGCGGTCGACCCGGTCCTGGAGGGTGTCGTCCGCGCCAAGCAGGACGTCATCAACAAGGGCGGCACGGACTTCACCGTCCTCCCCGTCGCCCTGCACGGTGACGCGGCCTTCGCCGGCCAGGGTGTCGTCGCCGAGACGCTGAACATGTCGCAGCTGCGCGGCTACCGCACCGGCGGCACGGTCCACATCGTCATCAACAACCAGGTCGGCTTCACCGCCGCCCCGGAGTCCTCGCGTTCCTCGATGTACGCGACCGACGTGGCCCGCATGATCGAGGCGCCGATCTTCCACGTGAACGGCGACGACCCGGAGGCCGTGGTCCGCGTCGCGCGGCTCGCCTTCGAGTTCCGCCAGACGTTCAACAAGGACGTCGTGATCGACCTCATCTGCTACCGCCGCCGCGGTCACAACGAGGGCGACAACCCGCAGTTCACCAACCCGCAGATGTACAACCTGATCGACAAGAAGCGTTCGGTGCGCAAGCTGTACACCGAGTCGCTGATCGGTCGCGGCGACATCACGCTGGAAGAGGCGGAGCAGGCGCTCCAGGACTTCCAGGGCCAGCTGGAGAAGGTCTTCGCGGAGGTCCGCGAGGCCACCTCGGCGCCGGCCCCGGCGCACGTCCCGGACGCCCAGCCGGAGTTCCCGGTCGCCGTCACCACCGCGGTCTCCCAGGAGGTCGTGAAGCGGATCGCCGAGTCGCAGGTCAACATCCCGGAGCGGATCACGGTCCACCCGCGTCTGATGCCGCAGATGCAGCGCCGCGCGGCCTCCATCGACGACGGCACCATCGACTGGGGCTTCGGCGAGACCCTCGCCATCGGCTCGCTGCTGATGGAGGGCACCCCGGTCCGGCTGTCCGGCCAGGACTCCCGCCGCGGCACCTTCGGCCAGCGCCACGCGGTCCTGGTGGACCAGGAGACCGGCGAGGACTACACCCCGCTGCTCTACCTGGCCGAGGACCAGGCCCACTACAACGTCTACGACTCGCTGCTCAGCGAGTACGCGGCGATGGGCTTCGAGTACGGCTACTCGCTGGCCCGCCCGGACTCCCTGGTCGTCTGGGAGGCCCAGTTCGGTGACTTCGTCAACGGCGCGCAGACCGTCGTCGACGAGTTCATCTCCTCGGCCGAGCAGAAGTGGGGCCAGACCTCCGGCGTCACGCTGCTCCTGCCGCACGGCTACGAGGGCCAGGGCCCGGACCACTCGTCCGCGCGCCCGGAGCGCTTCCTCCAGATGTGCGCGCAGGACAACATGACGATCGCCATGCCGACCCTGCCGTCGAACTACTTCCACCTGCTGCGCTGGCAGGTCCACAACCCGCACCACAAGCCGCTGATCGTCTTCACCCCGAAGTCGATGCTGCGTCTGAAGGCCGCGGCGTCCAAGGTGGAGGAGTTCACCACCGGCGGCTTCCGCCCGGTGATCGGCGACGGCTCGGTCAACCCGGCCGACGTCCGCAAGGTCGTCTTCTGCGCCGGCAAGGTCTACTACGACCTGGAGGCCGAGCGGCAGAAGCGCGGTGTCACGGACACGGCGATCATCCGTCTGGAGCGCCTGTACCCGCTGCCGGGTGCCGAGCTCCAGGCCGAGATCGCCAAGTACCCGAACGCCGAGAAGTACCTGTGGGCGCAGGAGGAGCCGGCGAACCAGGGTGCGTGGCCGTTCATCGCGCTGAACCTGATCGACCACCTGGACCTGGCGGTCGGCGCCGACATCCCGCACGGCGAGCGCCTGCGCCGGATCTCGCGTCCGCACTCCTCGTCCCCGGCGGTCGGCTCGGCCAAGCGCCACCAGGCCGAGCAGCAGCAGCTGGTCAACGAGGTCTTCGACGCCTGACCCGCTGTACCGGTACGCACGGAGGCCCGGCACCCTGCGAGGGGTGCCGGGCCTCCGGCGTGTCCGGGGTCAGCCGAGGTTGGCCTCGAAGTCCCAGTAGGGGCGGTTGCGCTGGCGCGCCGACAGGGTGTGCGGATGCTGCGCACCCAGGGTCCTGGTGAGGGTGAGCAGCGCGTCCTCCTCCAGCTTCCCCGCCTCCTCGACCTCGCGGAGCCCCCGCAGGTCGGTGGCGAGCGCCACCTGGCAGGAGAGGGTGAGCGGGTGTTCGTTGCCGAGCGTGTGCCGGGCGCGGCGCAGGGTCTCCCGGCTCAGTTCGGCGGCGTCGGCGACCCGTCCGTTGAAGTTGCGGGCGGCCGTCGCGTTGAGGGCGCAGCCGAGGGCCCAGGGGTGGTCGGGGCCGAGGGAGGCGGTCAGACCGGCGAGCGCGCCCTCCAGCATGGCCAGGGCGTCGGCGCGTTCGCCGGAGGCCTGCATGACGAGCGCGGTGTTGGCGAGGACGCCGGTGGCGACGGGGTGGGCGGGGCCGAGGAGCGTGCGGTAGCCGGCCTCCGCCTCGTTGCTGAGCTCCCTGGCGTGGTCGAGGTCGCCGTGCTCGCGCAGGTAGTTGGCGTAGTTGTTGATGGAGGAGAGGGTGGAGTAGTGGGTGCGGCCGTGCACCTGCTCCTGCTGTTCGAGCAGGCTGGCCATGGTGGCTCCGAGATCCTGCTGGAAGCCGCCTTCGCGCCGGCGGCACAGCGCGAGCTGTGCGCGGGCGTAGAGGGTCTGCAGGTGCTGGGGCCCGAGGACCTGGACGTGCACCCGGACGTTGGCCTCCTGGCGGGCCAGTGCCTCCCGGTAGTTGCCGAGCAGGCGCAGGTCCTGGGCGACGGCGTTGCTGGAGTTGAGGGTGTGGGCGTGCCGGGTGCGGAGCACGTTCTCGCTGCGGGCCAGCGATGCGACGTCCTGGTCGTACGCCTCCCGGTAGCGGCCGAGCATCCGCAGGACGACGCCGAGGTTGTGCCCGGCGACGAGGGTGAGGAACTCGGTCTCGCCGAGGAGCCGCTGTGCCTCGGTGTACGCCTCGCGCTGGATCCGTTCGGACTCCTGGTACTGCCCGAGGAAGCGCAGGTCGCTGGCGATGGAGACGGCGGACCGCAGCGAGCCCAGCTCGTCCCTGGTCTCGGCGGCGCTGAGGCGGTCGCGGACGGCGATGTCGAGTTCGTACGCGTCCCGGAACCGGCCGAAGGCCCGCAGGATGTAGCTCTCCTGGATGGTGAGCTCCAGCATCTCGGGGCTGACCGGGTCCATGAACGTCGACCAGTTGTCCCGGATCTTCTCCGCCAGGCGGATTCCGGCCCGGAACTCGGCGCTGCGGAAGCAGTAGCGCAGGCAGTTGAGCACGGCGGTCTGGACGCGTGGGTTCCGGCTGGCGAGGGCGCCGGACGGCTCCAGGTGAGGCAGGAGTTCGGCGTACCGGGGCCAGTGCCGGCTGTCCATCGGGTTGCCGGGGTCGGCCTCGGCGAGGAGGGTGCGGACGGCCTTGCGGTGGGCCTCGCGGTGTTCGCCGTCGGTGAGCCGGGCGACGATGTCGTGGACGAGCCGGTGCATGTGCACGGACTCCTGGTGCGGCCCCACCTCGACGCTGGTGACCGGGCCGCGTGACTCGCGGCTGAGCACCGAGTAGTTGACCAGGGTGTCCAGGGCGCGGGTCCAGGCGGGCAGGTCGGTGACCATCCAGCGGAGGTCCTCGGGAAGGTCCGCCTGGGGGTAGGCGCGGACGATGCCGAGGGGGATGCGGCCGGGGGCGAAGGAGGCGCACAGGCTGAGCACGTCGATGGCCTGCGGCTGGGCGCGTCGGAGCCGGTTGATCAGTATCGACCAGGAGGTGAGCGAGGCGTTGGGGAAGCCGTCGCTCGACGGCTCGTCCACGGTGGAGAGCCGCCCGTCGCGGACCATGCGCAGATACTCGGGCACTTCCATGCCGGACTCGCCGAGCCAGGCCGCGGCCTGGACGAGCGGCAGGGGCACGTCGCCGAACTCGGCGGCGACCTCGTCGGCCTCGGGTGCCGAGATGTGCGGGGCGCGGCGCATGAGATAGCCGGTGGACTCGGCGCGGTCGAAGCTCGGCACTTCGAGGATGTCGGTGTGGTCGCCCCAGCCGCGGTTGCGGGAGGTGATGAGCACATGGCCGGGGCCCTGCGGGAGCAGCACGTTGGCGCCGTCCGTGTCGTCCCAGCCGTCGAAGATGATCAGCCAGCGGCCGTGCGGGTCGCCTCGGCGCAGGGCCTCGCGGACGGCGCGGATGCGTTCACCGGGTTCGTTGCCACTGGACAGGCGCAGCTCGACGGCGAGCTCGCCGAAGCGGTCGCGTTGGATGTTGCGGTCGTCGGAGTTGACCCACCAGATGACGTCGTAGTCGGGGCTGAACCGGTGGGCGTACTCGGCGGCGATCTGGGTCTTGCCGATGCCGGACATGCCGAGCAGGGTGCACGCGGCGCTGCCGCGCTCGGCGTCCATCAGCCGTTCCTGGAGCTCGGTGAGCAGGTCGTCGCGGCCGGTGAAGCGGGGGTTGCGGCGCGGGACCTCGCCCCAGATGTCGGGCGGCGTCTCGGGGTAGCGCACCAGCGACCCGGGCGGGACGCGGCGGCCCGCCGAGCGGCGCGGTTCGATGCCGAGCCTGCTGAGCAGCCGCGCTTCGGCCTCCTCCTCGCCGACGCCCCAGAGGCTGACCGGTTCGAGGACGGCGGTGGCCGGGAGGAGCGTGCGGTTGGTCAGGTTGACGGCGGCGAACCGTTCGGCGTTGGCGGCGACGAAGCCGCGCAGCACGTCGTTCCATTCGCCGGCGGCGCGGGGGCCGAGCTGGAAGAACCAGTCGTCGAGGACGAGCAGGACCTGCCCTCGGGCGAGCAGCAGGTCGCCGAGGGAGTCCTCCAGCGCCGACTCGCGCGGGGGGTCCCAGCGCAGGGCCGTGGTGCGCACCCCGTGGGCTTCGAGGCGTTGGCCGATCCAGGCCGACCACGGGCGGTGGTATCCGGGGAAGACCACGAGGACATGCTGAGGCGCGGCCCTTCCTCCGTACTCCGCCGCTGCGCCGCCACCCGACCGCTGTTCCGCCATCTGTACGTCTCCCGTCCCGCTGCCGCGCAACGCAGTGTCATGCGCCCTTGGCACAGTGTTACCCAGCCGCCCTCGGGGCCGCGCCCAGGCTCGCGTGGTGCAGCCTCATTTGATGGACGAACTCCCGCCCCTCACTGGTCAGTTCATCTGATTCAAGCAGGATCGCCAGAGCCTCATCCACCTGATCGTGGAAACGGTCGAACTGCTGCCCCGCGCTGGTCCGCCAGGGTGTGGGCACCCCCTCGGCCGTGGCCGCGCGCCGCCACAGATCGGTCAGCGCCAGATGGGCGTACGCGCCGTGGAGCACGCCCGCGATGGGCCTCGGATCGGAGCGCCAGCCGACCCGGTGCACGGCGGCCCGTCCCGGCAGGTACAGCGGTACGAGCTCGTGCAGCGTGGCCAGTTTGCTGTGGTGGACCTCGTGGACCAGGGTCTCGGCCATGTCCTGCGCCCCGGAGGGCAGGGAGGTCAACACGGCGCCGGGAGCGACGCTCAGCGTGGCCCCCGAGGAGCCCGGGCCATGGGGGACGAGCGGCACGAGCGCGCGGACCGAGCGGCGCACCTCCGTCGCCCTGGCGGGGTCGGTGCGCTCCAGGAGGTCCTGCGCGGATCGCCAACAGGCGGACCAGGCGGCCCGGTCGGTCACGGCGTGGTCCGATCCCGCACGGGCCGGGCTGCCGATACCGCCGGGCGGCACTCGGTAGGGGTCGAGGTCGTCGAGGCGGGCGGCCGAGCCGCTCAGGACCCGCAGCCCGGTCCAGCCGGGCCCCCAGCCGGTCAGCGCGCCGGTCCGCCGGTCGGCGAGCACCAGGACGACGGGCGCTCGATGCGTCCGGCCCTCGGAGTGGACCCGTACGGCGCGGGACCGGGCCCGGATGCGTACGCGCCCGGCACCTCTCGCCCGCAGCCTTCCGACTCCCGGCAGCGAGAGGGATCCGCCCGGGGCGTCGACGGTGACGTCGAGGGGCGAGCCGGACCGCAGGGCGGCCGTGACGGCGAGGATGTCGAGCCGGGCGAGATGCCGGTCGAGGCCCGGTCCGAGCGGCTCCATGAGCGCGGTGGCCAGCCAGGTGCCGGTCGTCGGGTAGTCGATCAGGTCGCGGACCACACCGGGGTGACGGCCTTCGACGCGCTCCAGCAGCCGCCAGGACTCGGTGAAGCGCTGGAACGCGGCCGGGTCCACGGCCTCGCGGTGCCGGTGGACCCGCACGGACAGGGCCTTGAGCAGCAGCAGCCTCCGGGTGTGCAGGGTCGAGCGCAGCAGGGAGGTGCTACGGGTCGCGGAGCGGGTGCGGGCCAGCTCCGCGATCGCCGCGGCATGCGGCGGGGCGAGGGTCATCCTCGCCTCCCCGGCCGGACAGCGGACGCTCGTCCGCTTCTGACCGGAAACAGGTGGTGGAGACGGCCTGGACGGTCAATGACCGCCGCCCGATGTGCAGTTGTCGACGAGGGCGCCCTCGTTCCAGGACTCGGCGAGATCCCGGGGCTGCCACAGGACCCGCTCGACGGCCACCGCCAGTTCCGGATCGTCCATGAAGCGCAGTGTCCGCAGGTCGACGGCGGTGAGATCGGGCAGGTGCGGCGGGCGGCCCTCACCCTGGTCGACCCCGGCAACCCACTCCATGTGCTCCAACACGCTCGGCTCCTCCCCACCGACGCCAGTCCCCCACGGTCGTAGCGGCGGAGCGGTTCTTCCCGACGCCAGGAAGTCAGAAACCCGTTCGACTCAACTGCGCCCATTCACGCCCCCGTTATCCAGCCGTTCTCGTAGCGCCTCTCCGTCGGCCTAGTCGGCGGTGTCGCTCCACGCCCACCACGGCGGCGCGATCCGGCGGCGGTCCTCGCCGGAGAGCCGGGCCTGCGGCGGTCCCTGGTCCCTGCTCACCTCCGCGAGGAGCGCCCTGGTCCGTTCGACATCGCTCCAGTCCACCTCCACCAGCGCGGCGGTGAGCCGCTGCCACTGCTCGGCCGACGCCCGAAGCGCACTCCTCGCCCCGCCCGTGCGGCCCATGAGCCACAGGACCGCCGCCTGCGCATGCAACGCCCGCGCGCCGGTGATCGTGCCGGGCGTGTCTCCATGGGCGGCCCGGGCGTCCTCCCAGGCCCGTTCGTAGGCCGTGAGCGCGTCGCCGAGGACACCGTCCCTGGCCGACTCGCTCAACTCCAGTCTCACCCGTCCCAGTTGCAGCCATACCTCGGAGCGCAGGGCGATGTCCCGGGTGGTGCGGGCGGCCTGCTCCAGGAGGTGACGGCTCTCGTACAGGTCGGGCAGGAACCCCGCCCGGTGGAAGCGCAGGGCCAGCACGCTGCCGATCAGGATCCGGGCGCGGGCACGGTCCGGCGCCCCGGCCGGGAGACGGGTGAGGGCCTCGCGCAGCACGCTCTCGGCCCGGTCGACGGGGGCCTGACCGGGGGTGGCCGCGGCACGGCGCATCAGGGACTCGCCCCAGGTCATCAGGATCCGTCCGCGCTGCTCGCTGTCGGCGGGGGCGAGCAGGGTGGCCTCCTCGTAGGCGGCGTCCGCGGCCGCTCCGTCGTCGGCCGTGTCGTGGAGCCGGGCGCGCGCCCTGGTCCAGCGCAGCCGCAGCGCCGCGCCGTCGCCGAGGAGCTCCCCCGCCCGGTCGAGTACGGGGGTGATCTCGGCCGGGTCGGCGCCGGCGAGGTGCAGGGCGTCGGCCAGGTCGAGGAGGGCGGGGCCGCTCTCCCGGAGGGAGAGCGCGGTGGTGAGTTCGGCGGCCGCCGCCGGTCCGTCGCCGCGCGCCAGGAGCAGCCGTCCGCGGCGCAGATGGAGGGTGTGGTGGTGGGCCTCGGGCCAGTCCGGTACGTCTCCCGTCAGCGCGGCGAGGGCCTCGTCCAGGTGCCGGGTGTCGGCGGTGTGGCGCCACAACCCGTGGTGTGCCACGGCCTGTTCGAGCCGCGCCTCGGCCCACTCCGCACCGCCCTGCTCGGCGAGGTCCGCGGCCCGCTCCAGCTCGGTCAGCGCGCGGGTGATCAGTTCGTGGCGGCGTTCGGTGCCCTGGACGGCGGCGGTGCCGGACTCCGCGTACAGCACGCGTCCGAGCAGGATCCCGGCCTCGACGGGGTGCTCCGACAGCGCGGCCTCCGCCTGTTGGCGGGCCCGGGTCAGCAGCGCGGGGTCGGACTGGCTGCGCCACTGGTCGAGCAGCCGTCGCGCCGCGGCGAGCGGGTCGGGGGTGATCAGGTCGGGGTGGTAGAAGCGGAGCACGCGCGCGGGGATACGGGCGAACAACTCGGGCTCGGTGCCCACCGGGCCGCTGGGTTCGTCGGTCGCCTCCACCGCGCCGGGAAGGGCCGCCGGGTCGTCGGTGGGCCGGCCGGCAAGACCGGCCGCCGCGAGCGCCGGGAAGTTGCGCATCCCCTGGCCGAAATTGCGCTCCACGTACTCCGAGCAGTGCTTGAGCACGAGCGCGGCGGCGCTGCGGTCCAGGGAGCCGAGGAGGTGCTGCTGGACGCCGGGCGGATAGCTGAAGCACGGATACGGGGACGGGCCGGGCAGTTGCCGCAGCAGACCGCTGAGCAGGACCTCGGCGAGCTCCATGGGGCCGGTGTCGGGCAGCATCGCGCGCTGCACGAGCTGCATGACGGGAAGGGCGAGCGGGGCGGCGGCGAGATGGACGGCGAGCCGCACGGCGCCGGACGAGGCACCGGCCGTGAAGGCGCGCAGCAGTTCCTCGTCGCTGCGCGGGACACGGGTCCGGCCGGGGCCGGCGTCGGGCGCGGCCCCCCGCAGCGTCTCGGGGGCGATCATGGCCGCCCAGCCCCGGATCGCGCCGGAGCCGTGGCCGGCGTGGAGCCGCGCCCAGGAGGCGAACGCCTCGGGTGTGGGCGTGAGCACGGGCACCGCGCGGGTGTCGGGGGCGACCGGCTCCCAGGGCTCCTCGTCCGGCTGGAAGCCGGTGTGTCCGCCGGGGGCCGAGGGACGGAGCAGCAGGCCCGGCTCGACGGACAGGGCCGTCCGTGGCCAGAGCCTCGGGGGCAGCGGCTGGACGAGGGCGAGCGGGGACTGCCGGGGCCACTGGTGGATGAGCCGCTGCGCGGCGCCGCGCTGCCAGAGAGAGCCGACGCAGTCGCTGACGATCAGGGTGAGACGGCGGCCGGTGGGGTCGTGGAGCTGGTCGCCCGAGCGCAGCCGGGGCCGCCCGTCGGCCCCCGAGGTGGTGGTGACCCGCGGCGGGCCCTCGCCCGTGTCGTAGAGCCGGTGGACACGGACGTCGCGGAAGGCGCCGGACTGCTGGCATGCCTGGCGCAGCTCCTCCACCATCCGGGTCCAGACGACCATGGCGGGGCCGGTGTCCATGAGGAGCTGGATGTCGGGCCGGCGCCCGGCGGCGGGGCGCAGGACGGGGGTCAGGACGCCCGCGGCGGCGCTGCGTTCGGCCGTGGCCTCCTCGTCGAGCAGCCCCTCGCCCGGCCGGAGCGGGAAGTGGGCGTAGTGCCGCAGCGGGCGGAGCGCCTTCTGGAGTCCGAGGAGACCGGGCAGGGCGTTGGCGCCGGGCGCGCGGACGGGCAGGTTCCTGCTCCGGTCCGCACGCCGACGGAACGCCTCGCCCTCGCCGGGTTCCCGGGGGCGGGTGTACAGCGAGAGGCCGACGGTGTCGGAGGCGCGGACGGGCCGCGTTCCGTCGTCGGCGCCGGTCTGCGTGCCCGCCTCCCGGCCCCGTTCGTCGCCGATGCCCGCACCCGGAGGGTTACGGGCACCTGTCGCATCGTCGCCGACCATGGCCGGATCTCGCCCCTCCGTCCGCTCCTCGGGGCGTAACGGGTCCTCCGACGCGTCCACGGGCCGGTCCGCCGCGGGATCCTCCGGATCCGGGGAGGCGGTCGGCAGCCACTGGGCGAGCCAGACGGCGTCCGCGACCTCCTCGGCGGTCGGCGTATGGCCGCCGGCGCGCAGTCGGCGGGTGAGCTCTTCCAGATGCATCCGGTGCATCCGGCCATCACCTCGGCTGATCGAGCGGCTGCATGAGCATGTCCGCGATGCGTTCCCGGGTCACCCGCTCGGTGCGCGGGGCGTGCTGGGTCAGGTAGATCGCGTTCAGGAGCTGGTCGGTGGCGATGACCTCGCCGGGGTCACGGTTCAGGAAGCGGCTGACGAGGCCCTCCTCGCCCGTGGCGGCCTCCGGCCCGAGGTGGGCCTCGATCATGGCTCCCAGCTGCTCCTCGCCCGGCGGTTCCAGCTCCAGGCGGATGCAGCGGCGCAACAGGGCGGCGGGGAAGTCCCGTTCGCCGTTGGAGGTGAGGACGATGAAGGGGAAGGTCGAGCAGCGGATGCGGCCTCCCTGGACGGGCACCTTGCGGCCGTCGTCGTCGAGCACCTCGACCACCGGCTCCCGATCGGCCAGCCGCTCCAGCTCGGGGATGGCGAACTCGCCCTCCTCCAGGGCGTTCAGCAGGTCGTTCGGCAGGTCCAGGTCGCTCTTGTCGAGCTCGTCGATGAGCAGCACCCGGGGCTGCGCGGAGGGAAGCAGCGCGGTGCCGAGCGGCCCGAGCCGGATGTACGAGCCGATGCCGGCCGGAGTCGCGGCCGGGATCGTCGATCCGGCCTGGGCGCGCTCCAGTTGGACGTCCTGCAGCCGGCCGATGGCGTCGTAGCGGTAGAGCCCGTCCTGGAGGGTGGACCTGCTGACGATGGGCCAGCGCAGCACACGGCCGAGGCCCAGCTCATGGGCGACGGCGTGGGCCAGGGTGGATTTGCCCGTGCCCGGGTTCCCGGTGACCAGGAGCGGCCGGCGCAGATAGAGGGCCGCGTTGACGGCGTCGGTCTCGGCGGGCCTGGGGTGGTGGTTCTGGACCAGGCGGCGGCGCACGCCGAGCCGCCGGTCACGGCCGGCGAGGGTGTCGTCGGCTCCTCCGGTGGAGAAGTCCCGCCAGGGCGGCGGGGCGGGCAACCGCCGTATCTCGTCATGCGGGTGGCCGGCACCACGGTAGATCCGCCAATCGTTCACGATGAACTCCTCCTGGCTGTGGTGTCGTGGCCCGGCGCGTCGAACGTACCGCCCGCCCATGGGCGCGGCCGACTCGAATTCCGGACGATTTGTCCCGGTGTTCGCGGGGTCACCAGCCCTCCTCGCCGAGCATCGGGGGGCCCTGGAGCGGATCCTCGTGCGGTGGACGGTCGGGCGGGTCGAACAGGACGGCGAGGGTCGAGGCCCAGGCGTGCTCGGAACGGACGGCCGACGGATCATCGCCGCTGCCGGCGTCCGCGGCGGTGCCGGCACCCGTCCCGTCGCCCGTCCGCGCGTCGTTGCCCGCGCCGGTGGCCGCGTTCGTGCCGTTGCCCGTCCCCGTGTCGTTGCCCGCGCCGGTGGCCGCGTTCGTCGCCGCGTTCACGTCCGGGGCCTGATCGAAGTCGTCGTACTCGTCGGGGTCGACGTCCGCGTCCGCGGCCACGCGCTTCCGCAGCGAGAGAACCGGCGCGTGCAGCGCTTCGGCCCTGCCCGCCCCGGCGAGCAGCCGGCCCGCTCGCTCGTGGAACTCGACGCAGTCCGCATGATCATGGGCACCGCTCCGCCACACCGCGATCGGGTGACCGGCGGCCAGTGCGGCGGCCATCGCCTTGAGCCCCTCGCCGCTGCCCACCTGGCCGCAGAACACGGGCACGGAGCCGTCCTCGGCCTCGGAGAGCCGCACCCACGCCTGCCGTGGGGTCTCCCGGCGGATGCGCGTCGTGTGCGCGTCCCGCCCCGCGCCGAGCGTCTCGGCGCGCAGCGGAACCGCCTTGAGCGGCCCCAGACCTGCCGTGCGCCACCGCTTGTGCCACTCGGGCGCCGGCGGCCGCTCGTTTCGGGCCCGGTCCCGGATCACGACGATCCGGCGCTGGCCGAGGGGCAGCGAGCGTTCGTCGAAGAGCTCGTCGTCGGGCGAGAGCCGCCAGGTGTCGAGGGGTTCGTCGAAGAGTTCGCGCGGCAACAGGGCCTCGACGGCGGCCAGATGCTCACCGCAGTCGCCGAGGGCCAGCGCCTTGGCGAGCGGCTGCCGCAGGGTCTCGTAGAGCCGTTCCCGCTCGACTCCCACGTCGTTCCCGTCCACCGGCCTGATCGTGTGCCCGTCGAAGAGCAGCTTCACCCGCCAGGGGAACCGATTCACATAGCGAGGGGAATCGATCTCGATCAGGACGTCGGCCCGCGAGCCGGCGTCCGGGACAGCACGTGACCCGCCGCGCCGCCCGTGGCCGAGCAGCCCCGCGATCGTCTGCCGGATGACGAGCGGCGTCCCGGCCGCGGCGTCGGTGACCCACGCGCCCAGGCCCCGGACCGCCGCGCTGTCGCCGTGCCGCTCCCTGACGTGCCGGGCGACCCTGGCCGCGTAGACGAGTACGGCGTTCGGGCTGAGGGCGGAGGCCGATTCCTGGTTCGGATCGTGGAGCTCCTGGAGCAGTCCGACGCCCTCGCGCCAGGTGTGCGGGGCGTCTTCCAGCAGGGGCCGGACGTTCAGACCCACCGTCAGCTCCCTGACCTCGTCGACGAGGTGCAGCACATCGCCCGGTCCGCCGGGCGGGGGCAGCTCGGCGAGCCGGCCGTACAGATGGATACGGCGCCCGGGGTCGAGGCCCTGGGTGGTGGGGGGCCGGTGTCTGATCTGCGCCCTGGTCCAGTCGGAGTCCTCGGAGAGCGAGCGGTAGCGGGCGAGGTGGTGGCGGTCGTGCTCCCGGATGACGTCGGAGAGCAGCCGGCCGCCGCGCGCCCGGTAGAGCTGCCGCAGCGAGGTGATGGGGACGGCGGCGCCCTCGTCCGCACCACGTCCCTTGTTGAGCCCGATGACGGCCGCGCGGTTCAGGTCGACCACCGGCCCGCCGGAGAGCCCCTTCACGGGCTGTGTCCCCCGCAGCAGGAGCGCCTCGCCGTCGACGCCGTGGATCTCGCCGACGGCGTCACGGATCCCCAGCCGGCCGGTCTCCCGGGACCAGCCGTGCAGGCTGACCTGGATCGGCTCGGCGATCACGGGCATCCGCTCGCTGAGCCGTACGCAGCTCACGTCCTGGACGTCGGGGACGCGGACGAGCGCGAGGTCGGGGAAGTCCCAGTCGTCGAGTTCCTGTTCGGGCACTGCGGGACGCGGGCTGGCCAGGGCGACCTCGCCGGTCGTCACGCCGCCGTCCCAGACGATGCCGACGGCCCGCTCGCCTCTCCACACCGCGCTTCCTCCCTTTGCCACGACATGGGCGCAGGTCAGCACCCAGCCGGGGGCGATGAAGAAGCCGGTGCCCCAGTACCGGTCGCCGTGCGGGTCATACCCGTCCCCGGGAGCCGCGATGCGTACCAGTGCGGGGCGCACGAGGGATTCGAAGGCGCTCATACGGCGCCATCGGCCGCCGGGCGGTGGTGCGGCCCGGTGTCGGGCGCCGGCGCGGGTCCGGGAACGGATGCCGGGCCGGGCGTGCGGGCCGGGTCCGAGGCGTCCGGTTCCGGGGCAGGCACCGGGCCCGGTTCGGTCCAGGTCAGGGAGACCGAGATCGAGGCCGTGCCGCCGCCCTCGGCGAGGACGCTGATCACCTTGCCCGCCTGCGCGGACAGTTCGATGCCGAAGGTGACCGCGACCTCGACCGGTGCCTGCGGGGAGAGTCCGGCCCGCAGCGAGCCGACCACCCCGCGCACCACGTCGGTGAGTCCGCCGGCCATGGAGACGACCCGGTCGCCGATGCCGGTGTCCTGGAAACCGCCGCCCCGTTCCAGCTCGGCCGGCTCGCTGATCCTGGCCCACACCGGTGTTCCGTCGTCCAGTCGAATTCGAGCGATCCCATGCGTCACAGCGGCCCCCCGCTCCCCGAAACGATGATGAAGAAGGCTAGTCCCTGCCACCGACAAGCGCGAGGGGCCGTCCGGGCCACGACCTATCCTGATCGCATGTACTTCACTGACCGTGGCATCGAGGAACTGGCGAAGCGGCGCGGCGAGGAGGAGGTCACCTTCGAGTGGCTCGCCGAGCAGCTGCGGACGTTCGTCGATCTCAACCCCGACTTCGAGGTGCCGGTCGAGCGCCTCGCGACCTGGCTTGCGCGTCTGGACGACGAGGACGAGGACGAGTGACCCGGGGTGGCGGGCGCCGGTCGGCGCCGGGTGAGTAGGGACCCTCTCCCGGGTCACCGACCGCGCAGGCGGTCGTAGGCCAGGCCCAACGCCCCGTGCACGACGAGCAGCGCCCCGGCCGCCGCCCAGCCGCCGCTACGGCGGCCGATGCCCCACGCGAGCAGCGGCACCCCCGCGCCGAGCTGCACCGCTCCGAGCAGCCGGGCCCTGGGGCCGCGCACGTACGGGCCGAGCCGGCCGCTCTCCACGGCGTCGAGTTCGGCGCGCACGGCATCGCGCCAGCCGTGCCATTCGAGCTGTTCGGCGCCCTGGGCCAGGGCGACCGAGCGGAGCCGGTCGGCGCTTTCGCCGGGGGTGAGCCCGGCGGGCAGGGCGAGACCGGTACGGGTGAGGACCGCGGTCAGGGCGATGAGCCGGGCGTGGGCGTCGGCCTCCCTGTCGGGTCCGGTGAGCGGCTCCAGGGCCTGGACGTCCAGGACGGGGTCGAGGGCGAGTCGGGCCGCGAAGGTGCGCATGGCCTCGTCCTCGCCGACGGGGGTGCCGTCGGCGAGCCAGGTGTAGCCGACCGTGCGGCGGAATCCGGCGGCGAGGGTGTACCCGGCCCGGTCCGCGTCCCACCAGAGCGCGAGCACGGGCCAGGTGGCGGCGGAGACGGCCAGCGCGGTGGCCCAGCCGGTGACGACCCGTTCGACGGGTTCGCCGCCGTGGAGCCAGGGCTTTCCCTCCGGGACGATGACGCTCCACTCCGTTCCCGCCGGGGCCAGGAGCAGCTGCTCCCGCAGCAGCTGCGCCGGCGGACGGACGGCCGCGGGCTCGGCACGGCAGAGCAGCAGCGCCCCGACGGGGCGCGGTCCGGATGTCGCGTTCATGGCCCTACGCTAGGTCAATTTGTCCAGGTTCGAGGGTGAATGCCCTGACGAACCACCGGAGAACGGGGTTGACTTCCCGGCACCGCGATATATCGTGTTCGTCAAGAGACGCGATATGTTGCGTCCCCGATGCGGGAGGTCAGCACGATGACAGAGTGGTCCGTGGCCGAGCCGACGAAACTCACGCTGACCGACTCGGTGACGCGACTCCGGGTGCGCATCGTCGGCGGCACGGTGAATGTCGTGGGCACCGACGAGCCGACCGCCCGCCTGGAGGTCTCCTCCGTCGAAGGCCCGCCGCTGATCGTGACCCAGGAGGGTTCCACCCTGACGGTCACCTATGAGGACCTGCACTGGAAGGGCGTCCTCAAGTGGCTCGACCGCGTGGGACACCGCCGCCACGCCGTGGTCTCCGTGGCCGTCCCGGCGGGCGCGGACGTCGAGGTGGGCGTGATCGGCGCCGGCGCGGTGATCTCCGGCATCAGGGGGCGTACGGACGTTCGGGGCGTCACGGGCGACACCACGCTCGTCGGGCTCTCCGGTCCGGTCCACGCCGAGAGCATCTCCGGCAGCCTGGAGGCCCAGTCCGTCACCGGCGCGCTGCGCGTCAACTCCGTGACCGGCGACGTGACGGTCATCGAGGCCGCGGGCTCCGTGAAGGCCGACACCCTCAGCGGGGACATGGTGATCGACCTCGACGCCACCGATCTGGACGGCCCGCCCGCCGACATCCGGCTGAACAGCGTCTCCGGCGAGGTCGCCATCCGGCTCCCGCACCCGGCGGACGCCCGCGTCGAGGCGAACACGACGAGCGGCTCCGTCTCCAACGCCTTCGACGACCTGCGGGTCGCCGGACAGTGGGGCACCAAGAGCATCACCGGCACCCTCGGGGCCGGCCGCGGCACGCTCAAGGCGACGACGGTCTCCGGCTCGATCGCCCTGCTCCGCCGCCCGGACGCGGCCGCGTCCGACGACTTCGAAGCCGCCTCCACCGGAAAGGTGCTGTGACATGCCGCCCGTCTTCGCCCACGGCCGACTGCGCCTCTATCTCCTCAAGCTCCTCGACGAGGCCCCCCGCCACGGCTACGAGGTGATCAGGCTTCTGGAGGAGCGCTTCCAGGGGCTGTACGCACCCTCCGCCGGCACGGTCTATCCGCGGCTCGCCAAGCTGGAGGCCGAGGGCCTGGTCACGCACGCCACCGAGGGCGGCCGCAAGGTGTACTCGATCACCGACGCGGGCCGCGCGGAGCTCGCCGGCCGCGGCGGCGAACTGGCCGATCTGGAGCTGGAGATCCGCGAGTCGGTCTCCGAGCTGGCCTCCGAGATCCGTGACGACGTACGCGGGGCGGCGGGCAAGCTGCGCAGCGAGATGCGCGCGGCGGCGAGCGAGACCCGGCGCAAGGACTCCTCGTTCGCCGACGCCAAGGAAGAGCTGCGCCGCGCCAAGCAGGAATGGCGGGAGCAGACCCGGCAGGCCCGCGCGGAGGCTCAGTCGGCGCGCCGCCAGGCGACGGAGTTCCAGCGGATCGCCAAGCAGGTCCAGGACGAGGTCCAGGACCGCTTCGCACGCGGTGACTGGCCGAAGGGTGTCTGGGAGGGCATCTCCGACATCACGGCCCAGCTCGGCGGCCTGGTCTCGGGCACGACGCACCCCAAGGCGTCGGCTCCCGAGCCGAAGGCACCCGATGCGCCCACCGCACCGACGGCGCCCACCGCGACGGACGGGACCGGCTCCGACCGTTCGGCCGCCGCCGCGGCCGCGGCGGAGTGGGCCGCCGACGCGGAGTCGACCGGCGACCCGGCCCGTGATCTGGACCGGCTCCTGAACCGCTTCCGCGACGACATCCGCGACGCGGCCCGCGACCACGGGGTGACGGCGACACAGCTGGCGGACACCCGCCGCCATCTGTCCACGGCGGCGGCGCACATCACCGCCCTGCTGCACCGGAGCGGCGAGCAGGCCCGCTGATCCGGCGCGGGGCAGCGGGAGACAAGCCCGCCACCCCGGCGAAGGACCCGCCCGCGGCGGGGCTGCCACCCCGCCGCGCGACGGCCCGGCACGGTCAGCCCCGGGTGACGGTCACCGTCACGCGGGCTCCCGGCGCGGCCACCACCCACGCCCGGCCCGCGTCCTTGCGGAGCACGACCGCCTTCCCTCGCGCCGCCACCCGCCAGGCGCCCGGGGGAAGGGACAGCTCCGTCACCCGGGAGCCGCGCCGCCCGGAGTCGTACTCCAGCCGGTAGATCCCGGTCCCGGAGTCGTACGCGGAGGAGCGGACCGCGCCCGCGACCGCCTCCGCGTACGGCTGCGCCGTCTCCTCCTTGTTCGTACGGAAGGTCCCGGCGCCGTCCACGGCGCAGTACCCGCCGCCGTAGCACCACACGTAACCGGCCCACCCGCTGCCGTACCGGCCGAGCGAGGCCATCGCGTCCCGGTAGAAGCGGTTCATGTTCGGCAGGGAGTTGTTGAGCGGCCCCCACTCCCCCACGACCACCGGGACCTTGTACTCCTTGGGGTACTGCGTCACGGCCTGCTCGTACGTCTCGATCCAGCCGGCCGCCGGGTCGTAGTCGGCGCCCGCCTCCATGGCGGTGTTGTAGAAGTGCGGGGCGTAGACGATCTTCGGGTCGTCGATCCTCCCGAGGCCCGTCGGCACGCCCTCGCCGACGATCGGCGTGGGCTCGACAAAGATCCAGGCGTCCCGGTCCACCGATCGCACCGCGTCCGCGAGCCGGTTGTACATGGGGGTCAGCTGTTCGCGCTCGATCCGCCGGGCGGCCGTCGGCAGGTCCTCGCCCTCGCGCAGCTCCCCCATCGGCTCGTTGATCAGGTCGTAGCCGAGGACGGCCGGATGGTCCTCGAAGCGGTCGGCGAGGACACGCCACATCCGGGCCTGGGCGCGCCGCAGGTCCTCGTCCCCGTAGAGATGCGTGAAGGCGCGCTGCACGGCCGGCTCGAAGTACTCGGCGAACCAGTCGTCGGGGTGCGGGGTGAAGGGCAGCCCGTCCGTCCTGGTCGCCCAGGCGGGCACGCCCCGGTGGCCGAAGGCAGGTCCGAAGACGTCCTGGTGGGCGTCGACGAGGACATGGACGTCGTACTTCTCCGCCCAGTCCAGGATGCGCTCGATCTTCCGCAGATAGCTCTGGCTGTACTGGCCCGGCCGCGGTTCCAGGTCGTCCCAGAAGACCAGGAGCCGGGCGAAGTCGAAGCCCTTGGCGCGCATGTCGCGGAAGTGCCGCTCGGTGATGGCGCTGAGCGCCTGCTCACCGCGGTTCGCCTTGTCCTCGACGTTCCAGCCGCGCAGCGTGAGGGCCCGGCCGCGTTCGTCGGTGAGGACGGGAATGCCGGTGCCGGTGCCGATGCCGGTGTCGGCATGGGCGGCCGCGGGGGCGAGCAGCGCGGCGACAACGGCGCCTGCGGCAAGGGTCGTTCGCAACATGAGAACCTCCGGCACGACGGTGTGAGCGCAGTGCCGGAGATCCCATCAGCAGATCTGACGATGCATCAAGAGTTTGTCAGGACGATCTTCCCGAAGAGCTCGCCCGAGGCCATCTTCTCGAAGCCCTCACGGGCCCGGTCCAGCGGCAGCACCTCGTCGATCACCGGCCGTACGCCCGTGGCCGCGCAGAACGACAGCAGGTCCTCCAGCTCGTCCTTCGAGCCCATGGTCGAGCCGACGACCTTGAGCTCCAGGAAGAAGATCCGGGTCAGCTCGGCGTGCGAGGGGCGGTCGCCGCTGGTCGCGCCCGAGATGACGAGCGTGCCGCCGGGGCGCAGCGACTTGACCGAGTGCGACCAGGTGGCGGCGCCGACGGTCTCGATGACGGCGTCCACGCGCTTCGGCAGCCGCGCGCCCGGCTCGTACGCCTCGACGGCGCCCAGCTCGACGGCGCGCTTGCGCTTGGCCTCGTCGCGGCTGGTGGCGAAGACGCGCAGACCGGCGGCCTTGCCGAGCACGATCGCGGCGGTGGCGACACCACCGCCCGCGCCCTGCACGAGGATCGAGTCACCGGGGCGCACTCCGGCGTTGGTGAACAGCATCCGGTACGCGGTGAGCCAGGCGGTCGGGAGGCAGGCCGCCTCCTCGAAGGAGAGCTCCTTGGGCTTGGGGAGCACGTTCCAGGTGGGCACGGTGACGCGCTCGGCGAAGGTGCCCTGGTACCGCTCGGTCAGGATGGAGCGCGGCTCGTCGGGTCCCACGCCGTGGCCGGTCTGGCCGATGACGGAGTGCAGGACGACCTCGTTGCCGTGCTCGTCGATGCCCGCGGCGTCGCAGCCGAGGATCATCGGCAGCCTCTCCTCGGGCAGCCCCACACCGCGCAGCGACCACAGGTCGTGGTGGTTGAGGGAGGCGGCCTTGACGGTGACGGTGGTCCACCCGGCCCGTACCTCGGGCTCGGGCCGTTCCCCCAGCTCAAGGCCGTTCAACGGCTGGTCGCGGTCGATTCGGGCGGCGTAGGCAGCGAACATGACCATGAGCGTAGGGTCACCGGGCCCCCGGCGGAACCGCACATCGCTGTGACGCACGTCCCTGCCGAGCAGGCCACGAGGGCGTACGCCGGGACCTCGCGCCCCCGGCCGTGAGCGGCACGCGGGAGGGCCCCTCCGCGCCGCCCTGCCGGCGCATGCGGAAGGGCCCCGCCCTGAGACCAGGACGGGGCCCTTCACGGGGTGCGCGACGCGTCAGCGGCGTGCCACGCCCTCGGCGCGGGCCGCGGCGGCGACAGCGGCCGCGACGGCCGGGGCCACCCGCTCGTCGAACGGCGACGGGATCACGCAGTCGGCGGAGAGCTCGTCGGCGACCACGTCCGCGATCGCGTTGGCCGCGGCGATCTTCATGCCCTCGGTGATCCGGGAGGCCCGGACCTGGAGGGCACCCGCGAAGATGCCGGGGAACGCGAGCACGTTGTTGATCTGGTTCGGGTAGTCCGAACGGCCGGTCGCCACGACGGCCGCGTACTTGTGCGCGACGTCGGGGTGGACCTCGGGGTTCGGGTTGGCCATGGCGAACACGAACGCGTTCGGAGCCATGGACGCGACCGCGGCCTCCGGGACCGTACCGCCGGAGACGCCGATGAAGACGTCCGCGCCGGCCAGCGCGGTCTCCAGGGAGCCGGAGAGACCCGCCTTGTTGGTGATCTCCGCGAGCTCGCGCTTGACCGGGGTGAGGTCGCCCCGGTCCAGGCTGACGATGCCCTTGCGGTCCGCCACGGCCACGTCGCCGAGCCCCGCCTCAAGGAGGAACTTGGCGATGGCGACCCCGGCCGCGCCGGCGCCGGAGATGACTCCGCGCAGGTCACCGAGGGTGCGGCCGGTCAGCTTCGCCGCGTTGCGGAGCGCGGCGAGGGTGACCACGGCCGTGCCGTGCTGGTCGTCGTGGAAGACGGGGATGTCGAGGCGCTCCTGGAGCTTGCGCTCGATCTCGAAGCACCGCGGCGCCGAGATGTCCTCCAGGTTCACTCCCCCGAAGGAGGGGGCGAGCCGGACGACGGTCTCCACGATCTCGTCGGTGTCGGTGGTGGCGAGCGCGATCGGCACCGCGTCCACGCCGCCGAACTGCTTGAAGAGGATGGCCTTCCCCTCCATGACCGGAAGCGAAGCCTCCGGGCCGATGTCGCCGAGTCCGAGCACCGCCGTACCGTCGGTCACGACCGCGACGACCTGGGACTTCCAGGTGTAGTCGTGGACCAGTTCCGGCTGCTCGGCAATCGCGGTGCACACCTTGGCGACGCCGGGCGTGTACGCGAGGGACAGGTCGTCCTTGTCGCGCAGCGGCACCGTGGCCGAGATGGCCATCTTGCCGCCGCGGTGCAGCGCGAAGGCCGGATCGAAGGGCTCCTGAGCCCCTTCCGTGCCACTGTCGCTGCGAGGATTGACGATCTCCGCTGCCATTGGGTTGACCCCTTAAGTCTTCTTCATTTGAGGGTGGCCACTCCTGGTTGAGGAGGGGTGGGCGGGTCCCGCGGTCGCCGTGTCTGGCAACCGCGCGGGCGCGCCGCACAACGCGCCCTGAGCCCCGGATGAGGGGTGTAAGGATCCTTCTTACCGGACGTACGACACCGTAGACGAGTCCAATTCGGAGCGGTGATGCGACTCATACGGCCGCATTGGCACCTTGCGCGGAGCAGGCGCATCATCGAATGTCCGGACACGCTATGCCGTACACCGGATCGTGGCCTTCGTATCGTCCGAATGGCGAGATAGACCGGAGATTTTCCGGCGGTAGCACGGTATCTCCGAAGAAGGTCCGGCCTTGATGTACCGGCCTGTCGTGATTCGGGGGTCACCCGTTATCCGATTTTGACATGCGGAGCCGCACGATTCAGGTAGTCCGAATGGCAAGATGCCCGTAATCACACGAGGTCGCGACACCCGAAGGTGCGTGCGCGGCCTATGGCAACTCCCTCATACGCCGGAGGAACCCGACCATGACCGCACGCTCCACGCGCTGTACGACCGCCAAGACCCGTACCTCCCGTCTTGCCGCGGTCGCCGCCATCGCGGTCGCCGGCTCCATGCTGCTGACCGCGTGCGGTGACCAGACCGAGGGCGGCTCGACCCCCGAGGGCGGCAAGACCGGCGCCGTCTCCAGCGCTCCGCTCTTCTCCAAGCTGCCCGCCGACATCCAGAAGGCCGGCGTCATCAAGGTGGGTACGGACGCCACGTACGCCCCGATGGAGTTCAAGGAGGGCGAGAAGATCGTCGGTGTCGACCCGGACATCGCCGCGGCACTCTCCAAGCAGCTCGGCGTGAACTTCGAGTTCACCAGCGGCACGTTCGACACGCTGCTCACCGCGCTGCCGACCGGCCGTACGGACATCGTGATGTCCTCGATGACCGACACCAAGGCCCGCCAGGAGGGCCTGGACGACAAGGGCCAGAAGACCGGCACCGGTGTCGACTTTGTCGACTACTTCACCGCCTCCACCGGCATCCTGGTGAAGAAGGGCAACCCGGAGAACATCCGGTCCCTGGACGACCTGTGCGGCAAGAAGCTTGCCGTCCAGCGGGGCACCACCTACGAGCAGGCCGCCAAGGACCAGGCCGAGAAGTGCAAGGCGGACGGCAAGCCCGCCCTCACGTTCGAGTCCTTCCCGACCGACGCCGAGGCCCAGACCCGCGTCAAGGCGGGCGGCGCCGTCGCCGACCTGAACGACTCGCCGGTCGCCGCGTACATCGCGAAGACCGCGGGCGGCGGCAACGACTTCGAGGCCATCGCCAACAAGACGGACGCCGGTCTCTTCGGCATGGCCGTCGACAAGAAGAACACCCAGCTGCGTGACGCGCTCAAGGAAGCCGTGGACGCGATCATCAAGGACGGCACCTACAAGGCCGCCCTGGACAAGTGGGGGGCCGCCGACGGCGCCATTCCCGCGGCCAAGATCAACGGCGGTTCCTGACCTCTCGCGTACCACTGAAGGGCAGTCGTCGTGACTGACAAGTTCGACAAGGTTCCCGCCGGGGCGGCACCCGCCCCGGCGGGGGTCCCGCCGGAGGCCATCAAGGCCATTCCGGTCCGCCACTACGGACGCTGGATCGCCGGCATCGTCGTGGTGGCCCTGCTGGTCCTCCTCGGTTTCGCCTTCTCCCAGGGCAACGTCCGCTGGGCCACCGTCCCCGAGAAGCTGTTCGACCCCAGCATCCTGTCCGGCCTGGGCAACACCATCCTCATCAGCGTCGCCTCCATGGCGCTGGGCCTGGTCCTGGGCGTGCTCTTCGCCGTCATGCGGCTCTCCAAGAACCCGGTGACCAGCTCCGTCGCCTGGCTCTACATCTGGATCTTCCGCGGCACCCCGGTCTACGTGCAGCTGCTGATCTGGTTCAACCTCGCCCTGATCTTCCCGGTCTTCAACATCGGGTTCTACAAGGACGAGATGACCGACGTCATGACCCCGTTCCTGGCCGCCCTGCTCGGGCTCGGCCTGAACGAGGGCGCATACATGGCGGAGATCGTCCGCGCCGGCATCCAGTCGGTCGACGAGGGCCAGACCGAGGCCTCCCACGCGCTCGGCATGTCCCAGGCCAAGACGATGCGGCGCGTGGTGCTCCCGCAGTCGATGCGGGTGATCATCCCGCCCACCGGCAACGAGTTCATCAACATGCTCAAGACCTCCTCCCTGGTCGTCGCCGTCCAATACCCGGACCTGCTGCGCGCCGCGCAGGACATCGCCTCGACCTCGTTCGCGGTCATGGAGATGTTCTTCCTCGCCTCGATCTGGTACCTGATCCTGACCTCGGTGTTCAGCGTCGGCCAGTTCTACCTGGAGCGGCACTACGCCCGCGGCTCGCTGCGCTCCCTGCCGCCCACACCGTGGCAGAAGGTCAAGGCGAACCTCGCCCGATTCTCCAACCGTGAGGCGGTGGCCAAGTGACTCTCATGGTGAAGGCCGAAGGCGTCCACAAGTCCTACGGCGCCGCCCACATCCTCAAGGGCATCGACCTCGAGGTGAACAACGGCGAGGTGTTCTGCCTGATCGGCCCGTCCGGCTCCGGCAAGTCCACCTTCCTGCGCTGCATCAACCACCTGGAGAAGATCAACGCCGGCCGGCTCTACGTCGACGGCGAGCTGGTGGGCTACCGCCAGAAGGGCGACAAGCTCTACGAGCTGAAGGACAGCGAGGTCGCAGCCCAGCGCCGCGACATCGGCATGGTCTTCCAGCGCTTCAACCTCTTCCCGCACATGACGGCCCTGGCCAACGTCATGGAAGCGCCGATCCAGGTCAAGGGCGAGTCCAAGGCCGTCGCCCGCGAGCGCGCCGAGCGGCTGCTGGACCGGGTCGGCCTGGCCGACAAGGCCGGCAACTACCCGACCCAGCTCTCCGGCGGCCAGCAGCAGCGCGTCGCCATCGCCCGCGC
>NZ_JBHTTQ010000050.1:0-49606 GCF_042794475.1 Streptomyces sp. NPDC056527 | reverse complement strand
CGTCAGGCTCGGCCGCCGACTGCCTCGGCGCGCGGCAGGCGGGCCCGGCCGGCCCCGCCTGCCGAGCTGGTGGTGAGGGTGCGTCACGGTGCCATTTCGTACGTGCCCGCGAGCGCCTCGACGCGCTGCCAGACCCGGCCCGAGCGGGCCTCGTCGACGACCGGGCGTCGAACGGCTCCCAGCGCCCAGAGCTGCTGCTGCTCGGTGGCGGAGTCCTTGCCGTGCAGCTCGACGGCATGGGCGGAGAAGTCCCGCACGAGGACGGCGAACAGCTCGTCGAGGACGTCCTCGTCGAGGTCGGTCAGGCGCGCCTGCTCCAGGACCAGCTGGCCGTGGACGACGAGCGCGAACAGCTGGCCGACGGCGAGGAGGAGGTCCAGGTCACGGCTCTGCTCCTCGTCGGGCGCGGCGGTGAGGACGAACTCGCACAGCGCGTCGGCCTGCTCGCGGAAGCGGTCGACGTTCGCCACTCCGGCGTACGCGTCGTACGCGGTGCGCCAGTCGTGGAAGCGTACGGATCCCAGGCCGCGGGCCGGTCCCTGCTGGAAGAGGAAGGTGTCGTCGGCCTCGTCCAGGCGGGTCGGCACGGGCTCGTACGCGGCCGGGTCCAGCAGGTGGTTCCGCATGAACTTCAGGATCAGCGCCAGGTTGACGTGGACGGTGCCCTCGAGCTTCGGGAGGCCCCGGATCTCGACGGCGGCCTGGGCGAAGTAGTTGTCCTTCTCGAAGCCCTTGGCCGCGATGACGTCCCACATCAGGTCGATGACCTTCTCGCCCTCCGTGGTCACCTTCATCTTCGTCATCGGGTTGAAGAGGAGGTAGCGGCGGTCGTCGGGCCCGGCGGTACGGAAGTAGTCGACGGCGCGGTCGCTGAACAGCTTCATGCCGACGAGGCGTACGTACGCGTCGGTCAGCTCGCGGCGCACGTGCGGGAAGGCGGTGACGGGGCGGCCGTAGAGGATGCGGTTGTGGGCGTGGGTGACGGCCTCGTACATCGCGTGCTCGCAGATGCCGATGGAGGCGGTGCACAGGTTGAACTTGCCCACGTTGACGGTGTTGAGTGCGGCGTCGAAGGCGGCGCGGCCGGTGTGCAGGACGTCCTCGGGGGCTACGGGGTAGTCCTCCAGGCGGAACTCGCTGACGTACTTCGAGGAGTCGACGACGTTCTTGACCAGGTGGTACGCCGGGTGGCGGCTGTCGGCGGCGAAGAAGACGTACCCGTCCGGGCCTTCGACGTCGGTGCGGCGGCCGAAGACGGAGACGAGTCCGGCCGCGTTGCCGTTGCCGATGTAGTACTTGGATCCGGTGGCCCGGAAGCCGCCCGCGGCATCGGGCTCCAGCAGCATGTCGGTGGAGTAGATGTCGGCGCCGTGGGACTTCTCGGAAAGGCCGAAGGCGAACACCTCGCCCTGGGAGAGGAGTTCGGCGGCGCGGGCGCGGGCGGTGGCGTTGTCGCTCTGCCAGACCGGGCCGAGGCCCAGGATGGTGACCTGCCAGGCGTACCAGTAGTCGAGCCCGTAGAAGCCGAGGATCTCGTTCAGGGCCGCGATGCGGGCGGTGTCCCAGCGCTTGTCCCCCTGCCCCTCGCCGGCGTCGGCGGAGGGCGTCAGGAAGGTCTCGAACAGTCCTTCCTTGGCCGAGAAGGCGAGGAAGTCCCCCAGCCAGGCGCGGGTGCGGTAGTCCTCGATCAGCCGGCGCTTGCCGCGCTCCTCGAACCAGTCGACCGTGGCGCGCAGCAGTCGGCGGGTCTCGGGATCGAAGTGTGCCGGGTCGTAGGTGTGCGGGTTGAACAGCAGCGAGTCGGCCATGAGCTCCGTCTTTCGGTCCGATGGGTGCGGTGGTCGGTGGTCGTGATGGCGCGGGGGGTGAAGGCGCGGGGGTCGTGATGGCGCGGGTCGTGACGGCGCGGGGGTCGCGATGGCCCGGGGTTCAGCGCTCGGCAGCGAGCCGGTGGAGGGTGGCGAGGACGTCGTCGAGCCAGGCGAGCGTCATCCGCTCGTACGCGATGCCGCCGCGCAGCACGACGTGCTGGAGCTCCCGGCCCGCGTCGAGCGGGCCGGGGGCGGCGGGCGCCTCCGCCTCCGGGAAGTCGCGTTCCTCGCCCGCCAGGTAGTGGGCGAGCCGCTCGCCGTGCGCACGCCGGTGCCGCTCGACCTCGTGGATCAGCGCGGCCGGGTCGTCGAAGGCCGCGCCCCGGATCTTCACGGCGAGGTCGTGCCGGATGCTCTCGGGCTCGATGGGCTCGTGGAGCCAGCTGGACAGCACGGCCTGTCCGAGGTCCGCGACGGTGTACTCCTTCTTGTCCGGGCGGCCGTGCTGCGGCACGTCCCGGACGTCGACCCAGCCGTCGCTCTCCATCCGCTTGAGCACGCGGTAGATCTGCTGATGGCTGGCGGTCCAGAAGTACCCGATGGACCGCTCGAAGCGCCGGGCCAGCTCGTAGCCGGAACCGGGCTTCTCCAGCAGGGACACAAGAATCGCGTGTTCGATCGCCACACCCGGAATCCTTCTATGCAACTCGTTGCATAGGCAAGCGCGACCGCCCGGGTGAGACGCGGCTCACCCGGGCGGCGTGAAGTGACGCGGCGCCTGGCGGGCCACGTCCGCGCGGCGGAGCATCGCGAGCCGGCTGGCCGTACGGTCCGGATCGCGCAGGAGATCGGAGCCGTCGGGCAGTCCGTCCAGCGGGTCGGCGCCGATCAGGAACAGCCGTACGTCGCGGTCGCAGCAGACGTCCACCAGGTTGGCGAACCGCCGGCGGCCGTCCGCCGCGCAGGAGGCGAGCGGCGGTACGTCGTCCAGACCAGCGTGCCGAAGCGCTCGGCGAGGGCCAGATGGTCGGGCACCGCCGGGCGACGTGGGCCCGGCGGGGCGCCGCCCGCATTCGACGGGAAGCGGGTCGCCCCGGGTCAGCGGCGTTCGGCGGCCTTGTCGAGTTCCTCGTCGAGGGCCATGGCCGCGGTGATCAGGGCGAGGTGGGTGAACGCCTGCGGGAAGTTGCCGAGTTGTTCGCCCGTCGGGCCGATCTCCTCGGCGAAGAGCCCCACGTGGTTGGCGTACGTCAGCATCTTGTCCATCGCGAAGCGGGCCTGGTCGAGGCGGCCCGCCCGGGCCAGGGCCTCGACGTAGAGGAAGCTGCAGAGCGAGAAGGTGCCCTCGGAGCCGCGTAGACCGTCGGGGGACGCCTCGGGGTTGTAGCGGTAGACGAGGCTGTCCGTGACGAGTTCGCGGTCCATGGCGTCCAGGGTGGAGAGCCACGAGGGCGCCTTCGGGGAGATGAAGCCGACCAGCGGCATGAGCAGCAGCGACGCGTCGAGCACATCGCTTTCGTAGTGCTGGACGAAGGCCTTGAGCCGGGAGTTCCAGCCGCGTTCCATCACCTGGACGAGGATGCGGTCGCGCTGCTCGATCCAGCGGGTGAGGTCGGCGGGGCGGGCGTACTGGGTGGCGAGCCGAATGCCGCGGTCGAGCGCGACCCAGCACATCAGCCGGCTGTACGTGAAGTGCTTGCGGCCGCCGCGGGTCTCCCAGATGCCCTCGTCGGGGCGGTCCCAGCTGTCGGCGAGCCAGTCGAGGAGCGCGGAGAACCCCTTCCATGCCTCGTAGCCGGCCACGTCGGCCAGTTCCGCCGAGTGGGTCATGGCGTAGGCGAACTCGCCGTAGATGTCGAGCTGCAGCTGATCGACCGCGCCGTTCCCCGCCCGCACGGGAGAGGAGTCGCGGTAGCCGGACAGGTGCCCCAGGATCTCCTCGGGCAGATGGGGATCGCCGTCGATGCGGTACATGATCTGCATCGGCTCGCTGCCGGCCGGGCGCGGTGTGCGGAAGCGTGCGCCGAGCCAGCGGCGGAAGGCGTTCGCCTCCTCGAAGTAGCCGAGGTCGAGCAGGACGCGCATCGAGAGCGAGGCGTCGCGGATCCAGGTGTAGCGGTAGTCCCAGTTCCGTTCACCGCCGATCTGCTCGGGCAGCCCCATGGTGGCGGCGGCGACCGGCGCGCCGGACGGGGCGTAGATGAGCAGCTTGAGGGTGATGGCCGAGCGGTTGACCATGTGCTGCCAGCGGCCCCGGTAGCGGCAGCGGTTGATCCACTGCTGCCAGAAGACGCGGGTCTCCTCCATGGCCGCCTGCACCTCCGCTTCGGTGACCGGCGCGGGGGTGGCTCCCGGAGCGGAGGTCTCCAGGAGGATTCCGGCTCTCTGGCCCTGCCGGAGGGTGACGGTGGCGTGGACGTCCTGGCCGTCGGCGTCCAGGGGGACGGTGCTCCGCAGGTGTACATCGAGGTCGGGGCCGTGGAAGGTGGCGGCGTTGCCGTCGCGCGTGAGGGTGTGCGGGGCGCGTCCGTAGTCGAAGCGGGGCCGGCACTGCACGTCGAAGGTGAGGGTCCCGCGCACCACCCGCATGGCCCGCACCAGGCGGTGCCGGTCGGTGGGGACGTCCGGCCGGTCGTCCACCGGCATGAAGTCGACCACCTCGCCCACGCCCTCGGCGGTGAGGAACCGGGTGATCAGGACGGCCGTGTCGGGGAGGTAGAGCTGGCGGACGGTCACCTCGTCGCTGGTGGGGGCGATGGTGAAGTGGCCGCCGCGCTCCTGGTCGAGCAGGGAGGCGAAGATGCTCGGCGAGTCGAAGCGCGGCGCGCAGAACCAGTCCACGGCGCCCTCGGCGGAGATGAGGGCGGCGCTCTGCAGGTCACCGATCAGTCCATGGCCGGCGATCGGAGGGTAACCGGGCAAGAGGACCTCGATTCTCCCGCGACTCCGGGCCTTCGGTGCCACTGGTCGTGTCCACGGAACCCGCCGGTGGCCGCCTCGGCAACGCGGATGGACCGACCGGGCGAACGACACGTCCGCCGCGTGGCCGGTGCGCACCGCCTTCCCCCCGATCCGACCAGTCGGTATGTTGCTCGCGACCGCCGAGCGCCCCTGGAGGACGTCATGCCCGATCCCGAGCCGGCCCGTTCGCCCCAGCCCGCACCCACGCCCTCGATCGAAGGACGCTGCGACCCCCGTTTCTCCGCCGTACGGGACGCCTTCGAGGCCAACTTCCGCACGAGGGACGAACTCGGGGCGGCGGTGACGGTCCAGGTCCACGGCGAGACCGTGGTCGACCTGTGGGGCGGCTGGGCGGACGGAGCCCGTACGCGCCACTGGGAGCACGACACCGTGGTCAACGTCTGGTCCACGACCAAGGGCGTCACCGCACTCTGCGCCCATCTGCTGGCGGACCGCGGACTGCTCGATCTGGACGCGCCGGTCGCCTCCTACTGGCCCGAGTTCGGCGCCGGGGGCAAGGAGACGCTACCCGTACGCCATCTCCTCTCCCACCGCGCGGGGCTGTCCGGCCTGCGCGAGCCGCTCACGCTCGACGAGTTCTACGACTGGGAGGTGACGACCGCCCGGCTGGCGGCGACGGAGCCGTGGTGGGAGCCCGGGACCCGCTCCGGCTACCACGCGATGACGTACGGCTTCCTGGTCGGCGAGGTGATCCGGCGCGTCACCGGACGACTCACCGGCGACTTCCTCCGCGACGAGATCACCGGACCTCTCGGCATCGACTTCACCATCGGCCTCCCGGAGAAGGAGGCGGTCCGGGTGGCCGAGCTGGTACACCCCCGAACGTCCTCGGCGAGTGAACAGGCCGCTCTGTTCGCCCAGTTGGAGCCCGCCGCGCAAGCCGCCCTCGCCAATCCCCTCGTCGGTGCCGCCCAGGCCAACAGCCCCGAGTGGCGCGCCGCCGAGCTGCCCGCGGCCAACGGCCACGGAACGGCCCGGGCCGTCGCCGAGCTGTACGGCGTCTTCGCCGGGCGCGGCCGCTCCGGCGAGCACCGGATCCTGTCCGAACAGGCCGCCGAGCGGGCCCGCGAGGGGCAGGGCGCCTGCCGGGACCTGGTCCTCGGCGCGGGGTTCGCCCACGACACGGAGTGCGCCCTCGGCCTCTGGCTCAGCGGCCCCAACGCCTCGTACGGCCCCAATCCCCGAGCCTTCGGCCACGACGGCTTCGGCGGCTCCTGCGGCCTCGCGGACCCGGAGGCGGGGGTCTCCCTGGGATACGTGATGAACCGCATGGGTCCCAACATCGCGGACGACCCTCGCAAGATGGCACTGGTCGAGGCGGTGTACGCCTCCCTCTAGGGACGACGCCGGCTCCACCGGCCCTCGGCTCCGACGGGAACCGGACATCCGGCGGGCCCGGTCGGAGGGGAACGATTACGGCATTGAGGGGCGTCCGCACCTGTACCACTGGGCCGTGGACGCCCTCCCGTCCGCCACGACCGGGCTCGCTCGCACCCCCGGACCGAACGGAGGCCGCGGCCGGATCTGTGCGCCCGCTACCGCTCCGGCGAACGGCAGGGGCTCCGTCGGCCGGGGGCCGGCGACGACAGCGCCCGGGGTGCGGGATCGAGGTCGCCCCATTGCCTGAGCTGGCGAAACGGTACGCCTCCTTCCGCTTTCTCGAAGAGATTCCCACCGGCAACTCAGCCCACACGGAACCCTCCTGAAAGAACGTCAGCAAACCGTCGCAAGCGTTTGCGCGCCTCTCACCGACCCCACCCGCCACGGTGATCGATCCGGGCCCACTCGGCATCGGCATCGCATTGGACCATATGGACGCGCGTAGATCGGCCGAAAGGCGTTCTTGCCGCCGAGGCGGCCCTGATTCGAGGATTCCTCCTGTCGAGTTTGACAGGTCCATGCCGGAGCACCCTCCGGTCCGGACCCACCTGCCCGGCTCAAGGGATCGCCCACCCAGCGATTCCCCCACTCCCCCACCGGAGGATTCTGTGAACCTCAAGCGCCTGTCCCCCCTCGGCGGCGTCGCGAAGGGCGCACGGCTCGTCGCCGTGGCCTCCGCCCTGGTCGCCGCCTCAGCGCTTGCCGTCCCCACCTCGTCCGCGGCCACCACCGAGGACGCCCGGGCCACCACCGCCCAACTCGCCGTCGCCGACCAGGCCGTACGCGGAGCCGACGTGCCCGGCACCGCCTGGTACACCGACCAGGCGACGGGGAAGATCGTCCTCACCGCCGACTCCACCGTCTCCGCCGCCGAGATCGCCAAGATCAAGAAGGCCGCCGGCGACCGCGCCGGCGACCTGGAGATCAAGCGGACTCCCGGCACGTTCAACAAGCTCATCGCCGGCGGCCAGGCCATCTACGCCGGCGGCGGGCGCTGCTCGCTCGGCTTCAACGTCCGCAGCGGCTCGACCTACTACGCCCTCACCGCCGGACACTGCACCAACATCGGCAGCACCTGGTACACCAACTCCGCCAACACCACGGTGCTCGGCACCCGGGCCGGCACGAGCTTCCCGACCAACGACTACGGCATCATCCGCCACTCCAACGCCTCGGCGGCGGACGGCCGGGTCTACCTGTACAACGGCAGCTACCGCGACATCACCGGCGCGGGCAACGCCTCCGTCGGCCAGTCGGTGCAGCGCAGCGGCAGCACCACCGGTCTGCACAGCGGTACGGTCACCGGTCTCAACGCGACCGTCAACTACGGCGGTGGCGACATCGTCTACGGTCTGATCCAGACCAACGTCTGCGCCGAGCCGGGTGACAGCGGCGGCGCGCTCTTCTCCGGCACCACCGCGCTCGGCCTCACCTCCGGCGGCAGCGGCAACTGCTCCAGCGGCGGCACCACGTTCTTCCAGCCGGTGACGGAGGCGCTGAGCGCGTACGGCGTGAGCGTCTTCTAGTCCGGGGGCCTCGGAGTCGGCGGACTCCACAGCTCCCTCGCTCGGCACCCGGGCCGGCGGTCCCTTCGGGGGCCGCCGGCCTCGGCGCGCTCGCCCTGAGAGCCGCCTGCCGCGACGGATGACCCTGTGGCGGCCGACCGTTCGGCGACCGGACGGGCGAGCCGGGGATCGTCCTGGGGTGCGGAAGGTTCAGGCGCGAGATCGGGCCCGTCGCGGGCCCGCGACGGCCTCGGCGAGCAGGCGGCGACCGGCGGACGTGGCAAGGACGCCACGCAGGGCCGTGTCACGGACGGCTCGGGCCGGGGCCGCTCGGAGGGTCCACGCGCGCGTGGCGAGGTCGGTGCGGGCCAGCACGCGCAGGGCGTCGGCGCGACGGGCTCAATGCCAGGCCCCCGCCCCCACGACCGCCACATCCGTGTCGACCCCCATGTCCCGCACTGTAGCCGGGACGTACGCGTGGCATCACTCTGAATTCGGGCCCGTGGAGCCACCGCCGACGGGGCTCCGGGTCGCCGCCTTCGGGCCTCGCCACCACACCTATCGGTAGACGCGCAAGTCCTGTACCTCGTAGGACAGTTCCGTCGCGCCGGCGTCGGGCGCGGGGTGGTAGCGGCCGGCGCAGACGGAGAGGTTGACGATCAAGTACGCGTGCCAGGAGGGGCCGACGCCCCGTCCGTCCGAGAAGACCTTCACACCGTCGACCCACCACACCACGGAGCGGGCTCCGAACTCGGTGCGCAGCCGCACCCAGCCGCCGGGCCGGATGCCGGGGTCCCGGTGGTAGAGGTGTCCGCCGCGGACCCGGTTCGACAACTCCAGGAGATCCGGGTTGTCGGGGTGGTACTCGAAGACGTCGATCTCCTGGCCGCCGTCCCGCCAGGTCCAGATCGCCGGCCAGGCGCCGTTCCCCTCAGGGAGCCGCACCCGCGCCTCAAGGACGTCGCCGGCGCGAACCTCGAAGCCCTCGGGGCTTCCCTCCGTCGTCAGGAGCCCGGCGTCCCACAGGCCGTCGCGGCGCCGGGTCGCCCGGAAGACGCCCGAGCGACTGTAGGCGGGGTCCGCCACCAGATGGTCCAGCTTGTTGTCCCGCGGGTTGACGGGGCCGCCGTCGGGATAGGCCCAGGAGCGGCCCGCCGTCCATTGCTCCGGCGAGGCGAAGTCGGCGGTGAAGACCGGCTCGGCGGCCGGAGGCGGTGTCGACATGGGCGGGCTCCCTGGAGTGCGACGGTGCGTGTGTCCCCCGGGAATCTGCCCGCGTACTCCCTCGATATCCGGAATCCCTCACTCACTGTCGTGAAGTCGTCACACGAGGCGATGGGTTGCCGGCCCTCGGGTGCCACTCGGCGGCGGGGCGTGGTGTACGAAGTCTCTGTGAACGAAAAGATCCAGGCCTCGACCGTCCGCGTGTTCATAGCGCTCGCGCCGCCCGACGAAGCGAAGGAAGAACTGGCCCAGGCGCTGCGCCCCGCCTACGACGCGTACCCGACCATGCGGTGGAACCGCATCGAGGACTGGCACATCACCCTCGCGTTCCTCGGAGAGGTGCCCACCGCCACCATTCCGCTCCTGCGAGAGCCGCTCGCCCGCCTCGCGGAGACGCGGCCGCCCCTGCGCCTGGCACTGCGCGGCGCCGGTTGTTTCGACGAGCGGGTCCTGTGGAGCGGGATCGACGGGGATCTCGAAGGGCTGCACCTGCTCGCCGCCGACGTCCGCGCCGTCGTCAAGGACTGCGGAATCCCCTTCGAGGACCGGCCTCTGCGCCCCCATCTGACGCTGGCCCGATCCCGCCGCGACGACCCCGCCGGCGTGGTGCGGGTCGCCGCCGGACTCACCGCCTTCACCGGCCGCCCCTGGGATGCCGAACGCCTGCACCTGGTCGGCAGCAATTTCGGCCGCGGCCCGGGACCGATCCGCTACAGGGACGTCGACGCCTGGGACTTCACCGGCGGCCGGTGACGCACCCGCCAGCGGAGGCGGCGGCGTCGGTAGGGTTCGCTTGTTCGACGGCCGGGGGCGCACCCCCCCGGGAAGGGGTGGGGCATGAGCGAGACGGCTCGGAACAGCGGTTCCTGGGACATCAGCGACACGGAGGGCGGCGTGCTGGCGGCACGCTGGTGGCAATGGGCGCTGTCGGCGCCCGACGACGTCAGCCCGGTCGCCGACAGGACCGGTCGACACGCGGCCTGGCGGCAGCCGGAGGATCTGTGGTTCCTGGCCGGCACCTACGGCGGCCGCGTGGTGCGGACGTGCGAGGTGCCCTCCGACCGCCCCGTCTTCTTTCCCGTGCTCAACACCCAGCACACGAAGCACCACTCGCGGAAGCCGCTGACCATGGACGTGGCGGAGGCGAAGGCCTTCCTCAACGGGGTACCGCTTCCGTTGAGGGAGTTCACCGCGCCGCTGTTCCGGGTGGACCTGCGGATGCATCTCGCGTGGGGGATATGGGCGGGCATCGCCCCCCTGACGCCGGGACAGTACGTCCTGGAGATCAAGGGCAGCACGACCGGCGGCTTCTGGATCGACACGACGTACCACCTCACCGCCGTCCGCGGATAGCGTCAGCGGTCCAGTTCCTTGTGGGCGGTCTCCGGCAGACGGAGATACACCGCCGAGGAGACGAGGCACAGGGCGGCCACGTACCAGGGGAACAGCCCGGGTCGGTCCAGCTCCTTGAAGAGCGTCCCGACGTACGGCGCCGTCCCGCCGAACACCGCGACCGTGAGCGAGTACGGGAAGCCGATCCCGGCCGCCCGTACGCGGGCGGGGACCATCTCGGCGTTCACGGCCGCCGAGGCCTCGCTCTCCGCCGCCGACGCGCCCCGTGGTTCAGTCGACCGGCCAGGTGTGGGCCGGAGCGTTCAGATGCATGTACTCGATGTACTGCAGGGTCATCCGCCGCAGCGCCTGGTGCCGGTCCGCGTGGTCGATGTCGTGGATGTGATGGAACATCTCGGACTGCCACACCGCACCGTTACGACCGCTGACGCACCGCTGCTCGATGACCCCGAGCAGCGGCTCCCGCCGGGCCGCCTCCAACCCCATCCGCTCGAGCCCGCGGTCCGCCAGCGGCAGCAGGCGCCTCAGCACCAGCTCGGTGACCGGCACCTCGCCCATCCCGGGCCAGTACACGTGCGCGTCGATGCCGTGACGTGCGGCGGCATGGAGGTTGTCCTCCGCGGCCGAGAAGGACATCCGTGACCAGACGGGCCGGTCCTCGTCGACCAGGGCCCGGATCAGCCCGTAGTAGAAGGCGCCGTTCGCCAGCACGTCGGCCACGGTGGGACCGGCGGGCAGCACCCGGTTCTCCACCCGCAGATGCGGCACGCCGTCGACCACGGCATAGACGGGGCGGTTCCAGCGGTAGACCGTGCCGTTGTGCAGGGTGAGCTCGGACAGTCCGGGGGTCCCTCCGTCGGCGAGCGTCTTCTCCGGGTCCTCGTCGTCGCACACGGGCAGCAGCGCCGGAAAGTAGCGGGCGTTCTCCTCGAAGAGGTCGAAGACGGAGTTGATCCATCGCTCGCCGAACCAGACCCGCGGCCGCACTCCCTGCACCTTGAGCTCGTCCGGCCGGGTGTCGGTGGCCTGCTCGAAGAGCGGAATGCGGGTCTCGCGCCACAGCTCCTTGGAGAACAGGAACGGAGAGTTCGCCGCCAGGGCCACCTGCACCCCGGCCACGGCCTGCGCGGCGTTCCAGTAGTCCGCGAACTCGTCCGGCGAGACCTGGAGGTGGAACTGGGTGCTGGTGCACGCGGCCTCCGGCGTGATCGTCTCCGCGTGGGTCCGCAGCTTCTCGATCCCGTCCACCGAGATCAGCAGGTCCTCGCCCCGCGCGGCGAAGATCTGCTCGTTCAGCAGGTGGTACCGCGGATCCCCGGACAACGTCTCCGGGCCCGCGTCCTCCCGCTCCAGCGTCGGCAGAATGCCGATCATGACCAGATGCGCACCGATCGCCGCGGCCCTCGCCTCGGCGTGGTTGAGCGCCTCGCGGATCTCCTGCTCCCAGGAGTCGGGACCGCCCGCGACCAGCCGGCGCGGCTCGATGTTGATCTCCAGATTGAACCGGCCCAGCTCGGTCGACCAGGTGGGATCCGCGATCGCCTCCAGGACTTCCGTACTGCGCATGGCAGGCTCGGCGGCGGCGTCCACGAGGTTCAGTTCGATCTCCAGACCGACCTGCGGCCGCTCGAAGTCGAACCGCGACTCCCGCAGCATCGTCGCGAACACGTCGAGGCACGAGTGCACCTTGTTCCGGAACCGGCGGCGGTCTTCACGGGTGAACTCCAGCGCCGGGACATCACGTCCCATCGGTCCCTCCCGAGTCTCGTCGGCACGAACCACCACCTTCAGCGTCCCACTCCGAGGGCCACCGAACCACCGAAGCCGATGACAGCGGGCTCCTGGAGGTCCACAGCCTGCGGCCGTCCCCGCTCACACCACCGTGACCTGCGGGTTTCCACAGTGTGGCAACACGGTCGGACCGCTCGGGCGTAGGCTTCGCTCAGCATGGACACGGCGGGGCGGGGGCGGGGCGTATGACGGCTGGAACGGCACAGAACTGGGGATCGACCCTCGATTCGGTCGTGGTGTACGCACAGGGCGCTCTCTGCCGCCGCCTGGCCCGGGGCAGCGTGCCGCCGGACGGCCGGGTGCGGGTGCCGGGACTGCCCCGCTCGATGGACCACGGCTCGCTGCGGGCACGTGTCCTGGGCGCCCCCGGGGCGCGCGTCACCGAGGCCCGGGTGGAGATCGAGGCCGAGCCGCTCGGCACCGACACGAGCGCGGGCAGGCAGGACGAGTTGCGGCGTGAGGTCGAGCGGCTGCGCGACGCGCATGCGTCGGCGCGGGGACGCCGGGACCGGCAACTGAGCCTCATCGAGGAGGTCCGGGGTCTGCGCCCGGTGCCACCGCCCCGCGAGCCCGAGGACCCGCACCGCCGCACCCCGGTCGACGCGTGGCTGGAACTGGCCGACTTCGTCGACGGGCGACTGACAACCCTCCACACCCGCCTCGTCGAGCTGGAGCAGGAACTGCTCCGCGTCGAGCACGAACTCGCCGTCGCCGCGGACAGGCTCGCCCGCGCCTCCACCGACGCGCCGTCCCCGCATGTGCAGGCCACGGTCTGCGCCGTCCTGACCCTCGACGGCACCGGTGACACGGACGAGGTGGAAGTCGAGTTGGAGTACGGCGTGCCGGGCGCCGTCTGGGTGCCTGCCTACCGTCTCACCCACCGTCAGGGCGACGGCACCGGACGTCTGGTGCTGCGTGCCTCGGTCGCCCAGCGCACCGGCGAGGACTGGACCGGGGTGCGCATCGCCCTGGCCACCGCCGACCTCCGGCGCCGCACCGACCTGCCGAAGCTCCGCTCGATCCGGATCGGCCGCCGTCAGCCCGCCCCCGCGCCTTCCGGCTGGCGCGAGCCTCCGGCAGGGCTCGCCGACCTGTTCACCGGGTACACGGCGGCCGGCCCCCGCCCTGTCACGACCGCCGCACCGGCGCCTTCCCGGACCGGCTCCGCGTCCGGCCCCGTACCGCCGCCACCGCCACCACCCGCGCCACAGGGCTTCGGCGGGCCGCCCCCGGCGTTCCCGGTGCCGGGCAGCGCGTACGGCTCCGCCCCCGACGTCCACGGGGACACAATGGCCGGCCAGGCCCAGCCGGCTCCCGCGCGGCCGGCCTACGGGGGGCAGCCGTCGGCTCCCGCGCGGCCGGCGGCCCCCGCCCCGCCCGGCGGCATGCCGCGCAGCCGCGGCTTCGCGGGCGCTCCCGCCGCCATGGCTCCCGCAGCCATGGCCCCGCCCGCGCCAGGCGCGGCCGCGCCGCCACCGCCTCCGCCCGCGCCGGCCGGTCCGCCGCAGCCGAGCGGCGCCGAGCTGGACTACGCCGCCCTCGTCCTGAGCGGCCCCGACGAACCGGGCGGTCGCCGAGGTCGGCTGTTCCCCGGATCGCACTCCGACGCGGGGGCGGCCGAGCACCGCCGCCGCGCGGAGGCGGTGGCCACCCTGCCGCTGCCCGGGCATGCCGTACGGCCCCGTACCTCGGCGGGCTCCTTCGACCACCGCTTCGATGCCGCCGCCCGCGCCGACGTTCCGTCGGACGGCACCTGGCACACCGTCACCGTCGGGGAGATCCCCGTCGGTCTGCGCACCGAGTACCTCTGCGTGCCGTCCGTGGAGCCGACCGTCTACGCGACGCTGGTGCTCTCCAACGCCACCGACCAGGCGCTGTTGGCCGGCCCGGTGGAGGTCACCGTCGACGACGACTTCCTGCTGACCGCCGCGTTGCCCACGCTCGCCCCGGGTGGTGTCCGCAGGGTGGGGCTCGGGCCGGCCGAGGGCATCCGGGTGACCCGCCGTACGAACGTCAACGAGTCGACCTCCGGCCTGCGCAACAACATCAGCGTGCTCGACCACCGCGTGCACGTGGAGCTGGCCAACGGGCTCGCGCGGCCCGTCACCGTCGAGGTCCGCGAGCGGGTGCCGGTCGCCTCCGAGCCGGACATCCGCATCGAGGAGCGCGCGGACTGGACCGCACCCGCCGAGCGCGCCGGAACCGAGCACCATGCCCCGGGCACCCGGGTCTGGCGGGTGGACCTGCCCGCCGGTGGCACCGCCGCCCGCGACGGCGGCTACGAGATCCGTATCCCGGCCGGCAAAGCCCTGGTCGGCGGCAACCGCAGGAGCTGAGACACGCCATGTCCACGGACTCGAAGCCGATCGCCGTGCCCGTCCCCGACACCGTCCCCATCCCGGCCCCCGTCACCGCTGTCACCTGCCTGGAGGATCGCGCCCAGGTCGAGCGCTCCGTCGTGCTCGACCTGGAGGCAGGCGTCCAGCGGCTGCGTCTGGGGCCGGTCAGCGCGTTGGCGGTCGACCGCACCCTCCATGCCGAACTGACCGCCGACCACCCCGCGACCGTGCTCGACGTACGGATCGTCCGCGGCTGGACGCCGCGCGGGCCTGAGCCGTCACCGGACAAAAACTCCGCGCTGCGCCTTCGCGTGCACGCCCTGGAGGAGGAGCGCTTCGCCCTCATGCAGCGCCGCGACCGGCTGTACACCCGTCTCGACCTCCTCGGCCGCCTCGCCGCCGATCTGCTGCGGGAGATCGGCGAGGGCGCCGGCTCGGGCGAGTCCGAAGGGACGCGCTGGGCCGCCGAGTTGGACCGGGTGGACGCCGAGCGCGACGCGCAGGGCGAGCGACTCCGCACCGTGGAGGCCCGGCTGACCGCGCTCGCCGCCGAACTCGGCGAGACTCAGCGGGCCATGGACCTCTCCGAAGAGGAGCCGGCCGAGCTGGTCGGCCATGTCGAGCTGACGGTGGAGGCAGCCGCCGCCGGGCCGGTCGGACTGCGCCTGACCCATCTCGTCCCGTGTGCCCTGTGGCGGCCCGCCTACCGGGCCGTGCTCGACGGGGACTCGCTGACGCTGGAGACCGACGCGATGGTCTGGCAGCGTACGGGCGAGGACTGGTCGGACGTACGGCTGACGTTGTCGACGGCCCGGTCTGCGCTGGCCACCGAGCCGCCGTCGCTGGGCGAGGACCGGCTGACGCTCAAGGAACGTACGGCCGCGGAGCGCCGCACGGTCGACGTCGAGCTGCGCGAGGAGGAGATCGGGGACCTCGGCCCGGTGCCGGTGCTCGGTCTGCCTGGGGTGGACGACGGCGGCGAGGCACGGGTCCTGAAGTCTCCCGCCTCGGTCTCCGTGCCTTCGGACGGCCGCGCCCACCGCGTGCCGCTCTCCGTCTTCACCGCGCCCGCGAGCAGCGAGTACGCATGCTCGCCCGAGGTGTCTCCGCTGGTCACGCAGGTGGTGCGGTTCGACAACCGGTCCGGCCATGTGCTGCTCGCCGGGCCCGTGGACCTGGTTCGCGGCAGCGGATTCAGCGGCCGCGGCACGCTGGAGTTCACCACTCCCGGAGCCCCGGTCGAGCTCGCCTTCGGCAGCCGCGACGACCACCGGGTGGTCCGGGAGACCGAGGAGACCCGCGACTCCACCGGGATCACGCAGCGGACGGTGGTCACCCGCACGGTCCGGCTGCACCTGTCCCGGTTCTCCGCCCCCGGGGAGCGCGGCGAGCGGGTCGTCGTCCTTCGGGAGCGGATCCCGGTCTCGGAGGTCTCGGCGGTGGAGGTGCGCCTGCGCAAGGAGGGCTGCTCCCCGGCACCCGACGTGGTCGACGCCGAAGGCATCGTCCGCTGGGACGTCGCCCTGCCGCCCGGCGGGCGGCGGACGGTCACCCTGGTCTACGAACTGGTGGCGAGCGCCAAGGTCGCCGGGATCTGAGCCCGCCCGCGATCAGTGCGGTCCGGCGGCACCGTCGGGGCACAACCCTCGGTGGGTGACCTCGACCTCTGACACCCTGAAGCCGAACCGGTCCTCCGTCGGGAGGCCGGCGAGGGGATCGCCGGTCGGGTGGACGTGGTCGCCTTCGAGGACTTCCGCGACGATGCGCCGCTGCGACGTCGTCCGCCGGCCACGCCCACGCGGTCGCTCCAGCAGGTCACTCATAGGATTTAACCTTTCTCGTACTAATTCCCGGGGCGAAAGAGTCGTCGGCAATCGGGCCAGGTCCCCGACGACTTCGGACGTCGACTGCTTGTTACGCGGTGCCGCCCTGCGTGTTCTCTTAGCGGTGCGGTCCGTGGTGCGCGACCATACGGACGCCGAGTCGCAGTGCTCGAAACCAGAAAAGCAGACGACGTCACGAGCGAGCGGTCGGCAGACGGAAACACCGCGACAGGAAGAAGGACGGACGTGTCCGGCAGCGAAAGCGAGAACCCGGCAATCTCCTCCCCGGCCCCCACGGAGACTCGCCCCAAGGCGAACCGGGACTGGTGGCCGAATCAGCTGGACCTTCAGGTCCTCCACCAGCACTCGCCCCAGTCCAGTCCGTTGGACGCGGACTTCGACTACGCGGCGGAGTTCGCGACCCTGGACGTCGACGCCCTGAAGCGGGACGTCATGGAGGTGATGACGACGTCGCAGGACTGGTGGCCTGCCGACTACGGCCACTACGGTCCGCTCTTCATCCGCATGAGCTGGCATGCCGCGGGCACGTACCGCATCGAGGACGGCCGGGGTGGTGGCGGCTCCGGCGCTCAGCGTTTCGCCCCGCTCAACAGCTGGCCGGACAACGCGAGTCTCGACAAGGCCCGCCGTCTGCTCTGGCCCGTCAAGCAGAAGTACGGACGGAAGATCTCCTGGGCCGATCTTCTGGTTTTCGCCGGAAATTGCGCCATGGATTCCATGGGGTTCAAGACATTCGGCTTCGGCTTCGGTCGGCCTGACATCTGGGAACCCGAGGAGATCTTCTGGGGACCCGAGGACACCTGGCTCGGGGATGAGCGCTACAGCGGCGACAGGGAACTCTCCGGTCCTTTCGGCGCCGTGCAGATGGGACTGATCTACGTCAATCCCGAGGGGCCGAACGGAAATCCGGACCCGATCGCCGCCGCCCGGGACATTCGCGAGACGTTCGGGCGTATGGCGATGAACGACGAGGAGACGGTCGCGCTCATCGTCGGCGGCCACACGTTCGGCAAGTGCCATGGCGCGGTCGATCCCGAATACATCGGTCCGGAGCCCGAGGCCGCTCCCATCGAGCAGCAGGCCATCGGCTGGCTGAACTCGTACGGCAGCGGCAAGGGCGTCGACACCCTCACCAGCGGTCTCGAGGGCGCGTGGACCTCGGAGCCGACGAAGTGGGACAACGGGTACCTGGACAATCTGTTCCGGTACGAGTGGGAGCTGACGACGAGCCCGGCAGGCGCGCACCAGTGGACTCCCACGGATCCCGCGGCCCAGGGCACGGTGCCCGATGCCCATGATCCGTCGAAGAGGCACGCTCCCATGATGCTGACGACGGACCTCTCGCTGAAGCTGGACCCGGTCTACGGTCCGATCTCGAAGAGCTTCCACGAGAACCCGGACCGGCTCGCGGAGGCGTTCGCCAAGGCGTGGTACAAGCTGCTGCACCGCGACATGGGCCCCCTCTCGCGCTATCTCGGCCCGTGGATCCCCGAGCCCCAGCTGTGGCAGGACCCGGTTCCCGCGGTCGATCACGACCTGGTCGGGGACGCGGAGATCGCCGATCTCAAGAGGAGGATCCTCGCTTCGGACCTGTCCGTCTCCCAGCTGGTCACGGCCGCTTGGGCATCGGCGGCGAGCTTCCGCGGCACCGACAAGCGGGGCGGTGCCAACGGCGCGCGGATCCGGCTGGCGCCGCAGAAGGACTGGGAGGTCAACGACCTGCCCGAGGTGGCCGAGGCGGTGCGGACCCTCGATCGGATCCGGCAGGAGTTCAACGATTCCCAGACCGGCGCGGTGAAGGTCTCGCTCGCCGACCTGATCGTGCTGGGCGGCTGTGCGGGCGTCGAGCAGGCCGCGAAGAAGGCCGGGCACGCCGTCACGGTCCCGTTCTCGCCGGGGCGCACGGACGCCTCGCAGGAGCAGACCGACGTGGAAGCGTTCGCCGTGCTCGAACCGAGGGGGGACGCGTTCCGCAACTACCTCCGGGCGGGCGAGAAGCTGCCGCCGGAGACTCTCCTGCTGGACCGTGCCAACCTGTTGACGCTGACCGCTCCCGAGATGACGGTTCTGGTCGGCGGGATGCGGGCCCTGAACACCGGCTTCAAGCAGTCCCGGCACGGTGTGTTCACCGACCGGCCCGAGACGCTGACCAACGACTTCTTCGTGAACCTGCTGGACATGGAGACGGAGTGGAAGGCGTCGACCGCGACGGAGAACGTGTTCGAGGGCCGCAATCGCGCCACGGGCGAGGTCAAGTGGACCGCCACCGCCGTCGATCTCGTCTTCGGTTCGAACTCCCAGCTGCGGGCCCTCTCGGAGGTGTACGCCTCGGACGACGCGGGCGAGAAGCTCGTCCGTGACTTCGTGGCGGCCTGGGACAAGGTGATGAACCTGGATCGGTTCGACCTGTCCTGACTCCCCTGCCCCGGTCGGCCGTCACGGCGGCCGACCGGGGTCTCGGACGTCCTCGCCGTCGACGGCGTCCCTGGGTGGACTGATCGTCCACAACCCCTCTGCCGAGCAGGCGCCTGTCAGGTAAGTTCCTTCTGTGCACGCTGAGTTGATCTCTTGATGCGCAAGTGACAGGGGGAGGCGCGAGCGCCATGGGCGGGAGACTGTACGGTCAGCAGGCTCTGCAGGAGGGGTTCGTCCCGCGGCTGGTGGGGCTGCATCACAAGGACGGGTACCTGGTCCCCTTCGCGTATCCCAAGGGCGCGCCCGTCGTGCGGATCGTCGGCGGACGGGGAAGCGGCAAGACCGCCCTGCTCGGCGCCGTCCATGACGCGTACAACGGCAGGGTGCCGCTCGCGCGGGTCGACCTCGGGGCTCCGGGGTTCGGCGAACCCGGTGTCGCCGACGGCGACGACGACGTCCCCAACGCCTCCCGCATCACGCACCTGCTCTATCTCCTCGCGTACAAACTCGGCCTGGAGGTCAGGCACTTCGGCAAACCGATGGCCTTCCCCCGGCTGTCGCTCGGGCTCCTCGTCGTCACCGCCTGGCGCCCGCTGAACAGCGGCGAGACCGATGTGCGGCCGCCCGACCTGCGCCGGGCGGAAGCGGATCTGCGTACGCTCATCACCGCCGAGGACCCCGACATACGCCGCCGCAGGGAGAGCCTCGGCCGCTGGTTCGACCTCGTCACGGACAACCTCCCGCTGGTCCTCTCCGCCGTCCCCGGCCTCGACACCATCGCCGGGATCGTCCTCGACGCCGCCCGGGCGCAGCTCGTGAAGAACGAACCGGACAAGGGCGCGCTCGCCTGGTGGGGCGGCCGACTGCACCGCTCCCAGGGCTACCAGGGCGACTCGCTGCAGCGGCTCTTCCAGTTCGTCCGCGGTTTCCGCAGGCTCGACGACCGCAGACGCACCGCCGAGGAGCACCTCGTCGCCGCCCTTCTGGACGACATCGACGCCAACTACGGCACACTGCGCAGGCTCAACAAGAAGCCCCGGCCGCTGCTGCTCCTCGACAACGCCCACACCGACGTCGGACGCGTCTTCCTCGACCTGCTCGACGCCGGACAGGGCGACGCGTCGGGCAAGGCTCGGACCCGGCCGGCGGCCCTCGCCACATTGCTCGGCAGGAGCCACGGACACCCACCACTGACCGAGGTCGGCGGGGACGCCGTACCGCGGGCCCGTCCGCTGGTGCTGAGCGTCCCCGACATCGAACCGGCCCACATCGCGGAGATGCTCAGCCCCGTCGACTACCCCGACCATCTGCCCCGCGTCGTCGCCCGCTACAGCGGCGGCCGGGCGGCGAGCGCCCGGATCCTGGCGGACGCGGCCGTGCGCCGTGTCGAGGACGTGGGCACGATACGCGGCGGGGAACTCCTCGACGAGGCCGCACCCGCGCTCCTCGCCAAGCTGCTGCCCGATCCTGTGATGCGGGAGCGCCTGGTGCTGCTGTCCGCCGCGGCCGACGCGGGCACCCGGCGGGGACTGTGGACCTTCACCCATCCCGAGGACCACTCCGCAGAGATGGTCGCCGTCCGGGTCCGCGAGGCCGACGACTACCGGACCCGCTCCTGTCTCGACGGCGATCGTTCCCTCGATCTGCTGCTGCGGCACCGCCTCGCCGCCACCGTCACCCACGAACGCTGGCGCGACACCCAGCTGCGACTGCGCTCCCTGTGCGACCCGCGCGGTGACACGTATCTGCACCACACCCTGGCCCTGGGCCGGGTCCAGGAGGTGGTCAGCGTGCTGCACCACCGGTTCACCGTCACCCCGCCCGAGGCATGGCTGACCTCGCTCAATCTGATCTGCGCCGCGCCCCACCCCCGCGAGGGTTACGAGCCCCCGGCCGGGAACCCCGTCCTGTCGTGCACGGCCTGCGGCAGCAACGCCCCCGGCCCCCACCACGATGCGGTCGCCTCGCTGGTACCCCTGCTGTGGCGGCTCTCCGACCCGCTCACCCTCGCCCCGCGCGAGGACGAGCTGACCACCGTCCGCATCGCGCTGGAGACGCTGTACGGCAACAAGGCCGCGCATGCCGCCTACCGCGAGGCGTCCGCCGCCTGGCCGGCCCGTCTGCGGGCCGGAGCACAGGCTCCCGACCTGCCCGTTCAGGAAGGTGCCCCGTCATGACGTCGTTCATCGCAAGACTCCCCGGCGGGCCGCTCACCAAGGCGGCCGCCCTCATCGTCGCCCTGGCCGTGCTCGGCGCAGCCGTGTGGGCGGGCATCGTCGTGTTCGGTCCGGATCCGGCCTGCGGAAAGGGCATCGAGGAACGGGGCCCCGAGGGATCCCGGGAATGCACGGGCGTCACCGACGGCAGCTTCGTCTTCGCGGACAACCTCAAGGAGGTCAGCGCGCGGATCAAGGCGGAGAACGAGCGGATCAAGGGCGAACCGCACGTATCCGTCGCCGTGATGCTGCCGATGGCTCCGGCGCAGACGTTCGAGCAGCAGAAGACGCTCCACGAGGTGCAGGGCGCCTATCTCGCGCAGTACCGCGCCAACCACGACTCCAACAGCAAGAAGCCGGCGATACGGCTCCTGCTGGCCAACCCCGGTCGCAGCCATGCCCATTGGCGCGCTGTCGCCGAACAGCTCAGCATCATGTCGGAGTCCACGACCGACAACCTCCGGGCCGTGATCGGCTTCGACGTCTCCACCGCCACCACGCAGGAGGCCATCGGCTTCCTCACGCGGGAGCGCGGCATTCCCGTCGTCGGTGGCCCCATCACCGCCGACGACTCGGGCAACAGCCGCGAGCGGCCCGACGCGTATCCGGGCCTCGCCCGGGTCGTGCCCACGACCACCGACCAGGCCAAGGCCCTGTCCCACTTCAACAAGGGCATCGACCCCAAGCACACCCTGGTCGTCGAGGACATCCGCACCGGTGACAACTACGTCGACGCGCTCAAGCGGGCCTTCGCCGAGCGGACCCTCGGGTCGCCCCGGGCGCCGGAGCAGTACCGCGCGCCCGAGGAGTTCCACGAGGAAGGCACCACCGCCAACGCCTTCGACCAGATGGTCGACACGATCTGCACCTCCGCGGCCAAGGTCATCTACTTCGCCGGACGCCCCGTCCAGCTGCGGCAGTTCGTCAACGAACTGGGAAACCGGGGCTGCACCGAGAAGAAGTACACCGTCATCACCGGCTCCGGCGCCTCCACGCTCTCCTCGGACAAGCTCCTCGACTGGGACGCCTTCCGCAAGGGCGTGACCCTCCAGTACGCCGCCGTCGCCCACCCGGACGCCTGGACCGACCGCAAGGCACCCGCCACGGGCGGCTCCGCCGCCGCCTTCCGCACCCTCTCCGACCTCGCCACCAGCAAGGAGGTCGGGAACATCGGCCCGGTGGAACTCACCGACTCGCGGACCATCACCTTCTACGACGCCGGCCTCACCGCGATCACGGCCATCCGGATGCGCGACGACGGCGACCCCGTCATCCCCACCCTCGGCCGCATCAGCGACTCGTGGCTGCGCCTGCACGGCATGGGCAAGGTCGACGGCGCGAGCGGCTGGATCTGCCTGGACAACTACGGCAATCCGTACAACAAGGCGGTCTCCGTGGTGGAACTCGCCCCCGACGCTCCCGGCCGTATCCGCTTCGTCGGCCTCGCCTGGCCGACGGGCCGCCCCACACCGGCGGACTGCACTGCGAGCCGCAGCTGATCGCGTATCGCGGACGACCCGGTCCGGGAGTGGCTCGCCGGTCCGCCCGCCGCGTCGGAGGACCGACGCGGCGGGCGGGTATGACGGTCTGTCACGTGTGGATCAAGGGTGCCTCAGCGCGAGGAGGTCGATGCCGTTCGGGTTCGTCAGATCGATCGTGTCCGGTTCAGGGACGATCCGCGCTTCCTGCCCGTACCGGACGCAGGTGGATTCGATGGTGCCGGGCGATCCCTCATTGCGGAGCCCCACCTGGACACCCGTCTTGTTGTTGTACTCGTCCATCAGCTGGGCGTTGCGGCTCCAGCCGGGCTTCGCACTCCCGTCGAGTTCATGGGCAGCGGCCATCCGCTGCGCGAATCCCTGGTTGGCACCTTCGGTCATCAGACCGTTCCAGATGCAGTGCCGTGCGGCGTCGATGCGGTTGTCCTCGGTCTCCGTCGCCTCGGGAAAGGCGTCCTTCGACACGTTGAAGGCCGGCCCCCGCGCGTTGCGCACCCGGAAGCAGTCGTACGGTTCGTTCTCGCAGACGATGCGCTGCTTGATCCCGGTGGACCACCACTCTTCGAGGGCGTTCCCCTTCGCCGCGATCGCGGGGAACTCGACCGGGAAGGCCGTCGAGTTGCCGAGCTGCAACCGCAGTCTGTTCCCCTCGAAGCTCGCCTGCACCGGAACCGCCGCTCCTGTGGCGTCGAAGCCCATGGGAAGCCCGACGCCCGCGACCACCGCGCCGGTCGAGTCGGTGAGCTCCACCCGTTGCGGTGTCGCTCGAAGGGTGTAGCCGGCAGGTGCGCCGAACAGCAGGTCCAGCGTGGTGGGTGCGCTGCCGTCCAGCCGGACCAGCGAGACCTCGAACGAGCCGTCACCGGCGACGCGTTGGAATCGGGCGTTGAAGCCTGGGCCGTTCAGGACCACACCGTCGGGCACGGTTCCGGGTGTCAGGGGGCCGGCCGACGGTACGCCGAGTGACAGCGAAACCCCGGAGGCGACAGGAATCGTCAATCCCGAGCTGTAGATCCGGTCGTGCTGGAACTGCTGCTCCTGGGTCCCGCCGGGGTGGGTGACGGGGTCGGCGGTCGGATAGCCGTACGAGCTCGTCTCGAACCCGGCGCGGGACCACTGATCCAGGATGGACGCGCTGATCGGATGCGCCCCCGTGGTGGGTGACCAGTAGATCGCGCCGTGCTCGAACCGGTTCATGCGGCCCTGGCCGTCGGGCAGTTCGACCTCGTCGCTCGTCGGATAGCCGAGCCGGCCGCCTTCCCAGCCGGTCTCGCCCCACTTGTCCCTGATGGCCCCGGTGACGTAGTAGGCCTCGTTGAGACGCCAGTAGACGGTGCCGCCCTGGAAGTACTGGCGTCGGCCGATGTTGTCGGGGTTCACGATCTCGTCCGAGGTCGGGTACCCGAGCGGCCCCGCCTCCCAGCCGTTGCGCTGCCAGGCGGCGAAGAAGTGGTTCACCACGGGGTACGCGCCGCTGTTCGCCGACCAGTAGATGGGCCCGTTCTGGAACACCGAACGCTTGCCGTGCCCATCCGGGTTGGTCAGTTCGTTCGACGTCGGGAACAACAGGAAGCCGTTGGGGCCGCCGAGTGCGTTGTACTTGTCACGGATCGCCCCGCACACCTCGTACGGTGCGGGCCAGTAGACCTGGCAGTCGGCGGCGGACACTCGCGATCGCTGAGCTTCGGCCTTCTCGGACGCGGCGAGCAGCGCGGCTTCCATCGTCTCGGCCTTCGCGGCCTGCTCCTTGGTGAAGCCTTGCGGGATCGCCTCGCAGTCCGACCGCATCCGCCCCGGCACGACCGTTCTCCGCGGGTCCTTCGTCGGCGCCCATTGCGCCGACTTCGCCTTCGGGCCGGATGGCGCGGTCGAGCACGACCTGGCCGTAGGCGTGGAAGTGATCGACGAGGGTTGCGTGATGGTCGGTGCCGGCCGATGTGGAGCAGCAGCCTGGGCGGGCACCGATCCCACTCCGCCGACGAGCACGGACATGAGGACCGTCGCCACGGCCGCCCACCCTGTCGTCCTCACCGTGCTCGAACGGGCCGAACCCGCGGGCCGCCGTTCCCTGCGTAAGTGCATGTGATTCTCTCCCTCTGGTGAACTCCGACCTCAGGTTCTCCCCAGGGGGTCCACTGGCTATGCCGTCTTTTCCGGCGCCGGTCCCGCCAGACCGTGCAGCAGCAGGGCCGTGAGGGTGTCGACGACCTCGTCGTCGGTGGCCAGGGGGCCGTCCTCCCTTGCCGTGATGACGGCGAACCCGAGCATCGAGACCATCGCCCCCATGGCAGCGGCGACCAGCACCGGGTCCCCCGGCAGTTGGTGACCGCGGTCGCGGAGCCACTCCAGGTGCTCGCGGAGGGTTGCCGTCTCCTGGGCCAGACTCGCCCACGCGCGACCCTCGCCGGGCGGGCCCGCGAAGTTGGTCTGCATCAGGGCCACGACCACGGGCAGGTGCTCGCGCACGACATTCCAGGTGACGGCGAGATGCTCGCGCAGCTGGTCGGGGTCGGTCAGATCGTGGTCGACCGGGTGGTGACCCGCGCCGATCTCGGCGTCGGCCTGGGCGTTCAGGTCCTGCATCAGGGCCTGGAGCAGGGCGTTCTTGTCCGCGAAGTGGGCGTAGAAGGAGCCGGTGGCACGCCCGGCCTCGCGGGTGATGTCGGTGATCTTCGTATCGAGATAGCCGCGCTCGGCGAACAGCCGCCGGGCCGCGTCCTTCAGCGCCGCCTCGGTCTCGGCGGCCTTCTCCTTGCGTACGCCCATCAGGTGAGTCCTCTCGTCGGGCTTGACGTGCGTCAGCCCCCTGCCTCATTGTGAACCACAGTTCGGTGAACTTGGATTCACTGAATGTTGATTCAGGGGGTACGGATGAACGTCATGGTGATAGGCGGCGGAGTGGCCGGCGCGGCAAGTGCCCTGGCGCTGCGGCGGCTTGGTGTGGAGGTCTCGGTGTACGAGGCGTACGCCGAACCGGCGGGACAGGTGGGCTCGTTCCTCAGCCTGGCGTCCAACGGTCTGCGGGTGCTGCGCTCGCTCGGCGTGCTGGAGCGGGTGCAGCGGGCCGGGATCGATGTGCCCGGCCAGCGCATGTGGTCGAGCTCGGGCAAGCTGCTGGGTGACGTTCCGCGAGGCCGGCTGAGCGGCGACGCGCTGCACAGCGTGACCCTGATGCGGGGCGACCTGGTCGCGGCGCTGCGCGCGGAGGCGCTGGCGGCGGGGGCCCTCATCGTCACGGGTGAGCGCCTGGTGGATGCGGTCACCACCGAGAAGGGGGTACGGGCGGTCTTCGCGAGCGGTCGTACGGAGGAGGCGTCGCTGCTCATCGGCGCGGACGGCCTTTGGTCGGCCACCCGGTCGCTGCTCGACCCGCAGGCGCCCACTCCCGAGTACGCCGGGCTCTACAGCGTCTCGGGCATCGCCGAGGGCATCGAGACCGAACCCGGCTTCTTCAACATGACGTTCGCCCGGAACGGCGCCTTCATCCACCTCGCCGCCCCCGATGGCAGGGTCTGGTGGTCGGCTCAGGTCTCGTGCCCCGAGCGGCCGGAGCTCGGCCTCACCGAGGAGGAGTGGCTTAGCCGCCTGGCCGGGCTCTACCGGCACGAGCAGGTGCCGTCCGCGGTCCTTGAGGCGACCGTCGAACTGCACCGGCCCACCCTGATGCACAGGCTCGACGCGGTCCCGGTCCGCCACGACGACCGCATCGCGCTGGTCGGCGACGCCGGACACCCGGTCGGCGCGGGTCAGGGCGCCTCGATGGCCCTGGAGGACGCACTCGTCCTGGCACGCTCACTGGCCACGGAACCGACGGTGGCCGCCGCCCTCTCCGCGTACGACGCCGCCCGCTCGGGCCGCGTCGCCAAGATGGTCAAGGCGGCCTCGGACAACCGTGACGCCAAGACGGCCGGTCCGCTCGCGCGAAGGATGCGCGATCTGGTGATGCCGGTGGCGGTCCCCCTCTTCTTCGAGAAGGCCACGGCCTGGCTCTACACCCATGACTGCGGCGAACTGCCCACCGGTGGAACGGATGGACGATCCCAGGCCGGTACGTCACGACTCTGAGGCGCACGCAGTACCGTGTGCGCCTCGCCTCGGAGTCGAGGGGGCCGTGGCACCGCGTGCGGCTCGCCTCGGAGTCGCCTGCGGCTCACGGCTCCGAGGCGGCCGTGGGGCACCGCGTGCGCCTCGCTTCAGAGCCGAGGCGGCCGTGGCACCGGCTCGCCCGGAGGCGTTCGGCCCGGACGGTCACCGCTCGGCATTCGACGCCGTGGACCGCCCGGGCACCGCGCGGTGCCGACCGCGGGTGTCAGGCCCCGAGTCCGGCGAAGAACGCGCGGACGTCGGTGACGAACTCCTCCGGCTGCTCCAGCGCGAGGAAGTTCCCTCCGCGCTCCAGCTCGCTCCAGTGGGTGATGTGGTGATCCCGCTCGGCGAAGCGGCGGATGGCGACATCCGTGCCCAATGCGACGGCCACGCCGGTCGGGACGGTGCCGCGCGCCTTCGGGGCCCAGGCGCTCGCGTCGTGACCCGCTTCGTAGTAGAGGTTCGCCGAGGAGCCCGCCGTACCGCTGAACCAGTAGACGCTGACGTTCGTCAGCAGACGGTCGCGACCCACGGCGTCCTCGGGAAGCTCGGCGGCAGGGTCGGTCCACTCCTTGAACTTCTCCACGATCCAGGCGAGTTGGCCGACCGGCGAGTCATGCAGCCCATAGGCGAGGGTCTGCGGGCGAGTGGACTGGATGGCATTGAAGCCCATCTTGTCCTGCTGGAAGTCCTCCAGCCGGGCCAGCCGCTCCTGCTCGGACCCGGTCAGCCCCTCGAACTCGGCGGGATCCCCCGAGGGGAAGGTGATCAGACCGTTGACGTGGATGCCGACGACCCTGTCCGGTGCCTGACGCCCCATCTCGGCGACGATCCAGGCGCCGCCTCCCGTGCCCTGAACGCCGTAGGAGTCGTACCCGAGCCGGCTCATGAGCTCCACGAACGCGCCTGCGATGCGGCCGGTGTTCCAGCCGGCCTCACCGAGCGGACCGGAGAAGCCGGTGCCGGGAGTCGAGGTCACGATGACATGGAAGTCCTGCGTCAGCGGCCGGATGACATCGACGAACTGCATGAACGAGCAGGGCCAGTCGTGCACCAGAAGCAGCGGAACGGCCGCCTCGTTCCCCGAGCGGACGTGCAGGAAGTGGATGTTCTGGCCGTCGATCTCGGTGGTGAACTGGGGGAACTCGTTGAGCTCCGCCTCCGCCTTGCGCCAGTCGAAGCCGTCGGCCCAGTACGCGGCCAGGGCCTTGAGGTGGTCGGTGGGCACACCCCGGCTCCAGCCGACGCCGGGGATCTCACCGCCCCAGCGGGTCCGGGCCAGTCGATCGCGCAGATCGTCGAGCTCCTCCTGCGCGATGTCGATGCGGTACGGGTGGATCCGGGCGTCGGTGTTGCTGCTGGTCTCCATGGACAAGACTGTATTCTCGATATAGGCACGTTGCCTTCCTAATAACACCTCAGGCTTGGTTTCATGCTCGACACTTCCGCGCGTCTGCTGCGTCTGCTCTCTCTGTTGCAAACCCCGCGAGCCTGGCCGGGATCCGAACTGGCGGAGCGCCTGGGCGTGAGCGGCCGGACCATCCGCAACGACATCGACCGACTGCGCGAACTCGGCTATCCCGTGGACGCCACACGCGGAGCCACCGGCGGCTACCGGCTCGGCGCCGGGGCGGCGATGCCCCCGCTGCTCCTCGACGACGAGGAGGCCGTCGCGGTGACGATCGCGCTGCGCATCGCTGCCCAGGGCGCCGTCCCCGGCACCGCGGAGACCTCGGTCCAGGCGCTGGCCAAGGTCGAGCAGGTGCTGCCCTCACGGCTGCGCCGACGGGTGCGGACCCTCCAGGCGTACACCGTGGCGGTGCCGGCCGACCGACCGGCTCCGACCGTCTCCGCGGAGCTGCTGACGACTCTCGTGTCCGCCTGCCGCGACCGGGAACGGCTGCGCTTCGACTACCTGGACCATGCCGGACGGCCGACCCGGCGCATCGTGGAGCCCTATCGGGCGGTGAACTGGGGACAGCGCTGGTACCTGGTGGCGTGGGACGTCGAACGCGAGGACTGGCGGACCTTCAGGGTCGACCGGATCCAGCCCCGCACACCGACCGGACCGCGCTTCGCCCCTCGGGAGCCGCCCGGCGGCGACATCGCGGCGTACGTCTCCCGACGCGTGTCCGGCGCCGCCTGGCGCCATCACGCACGGGTGACCGTCCACGCCCCGGCGGCGGCTGTGGTCGAACAGATCAACCCCGCGGTCGGCACGGTCGAGGCGATCGACGCCGACACCTGCGTCCTGGTCACCGGTGCCGACACCGTGCAGACCCTCGCCCTCCAGCTGGGCATGCTCGACTTCGACTTCGAGGTCACCGGACCCGCGGAACTGGTCGGCCACCTGCGCCGCCTCGCCGACCGCTACGGGCGCGCGACACCACCGATCGGATGAGACGACGGACTCGCCCATGAAGGCCACGACGGCGAGGTGGGCCCCTTGCGCCGGATCACGGGTTCGACATCGCGTTCCGGTGGGGCTACGAGCCCTCCGCCAGACCCTCCCAGTGGTCGGCGAGCGCCTGGAGCGTGGCGACGAGCGGTGCGCGTTCCGCCTCGCCGAACGACTCCAGGAGGATCTTGTCGAGCGACCGGGTACGGTCGTTGGCCTCGCGGAGCGTCTCGCGACCTGCGTCGGTCAGGTAGAGCAGTTTGCGGCGGCCGTCGGAGGCCGCGGTGTGGCGGGCGAGCAGGCCACGGTTCTCCAGCCTGCGGGCCACGTCGGCCATGGTGGAGGTGTCCAGGGAGACTGCGGCGGCCATGGAGCGCTGGTCCCGGCCGGGATTGGCTTCCACGGTCTGCAGCACCGCGAACTGGGGGCCCGTCAGTACCGGGTCCACCTCCCGCGCCCACACCGCGAGATACGCCTGGTAGAGGCGGCGGACCTGATAGCCGGGAGCGGCTGTCAGAGCGGCGGGAATCTCCGGGGCGGTCTCGGCGGGCTGGGTCTGGTCGGCCATGGGGCCTACTTAAGCACGCACGGTCGACGCCGAGCGAGAGTGGGGGACGGCATCGCGGCGGTCGTCGCGGCGTCGACGCATCCGAGCACCGACGCGGTCAGAGACCGGAATCGGGATGGATCGCGCCGGGGCGGTCGGTCAGCGGGAGGCCGCTTCCTCCTCCCTTCGACGCGATGATCTCGGCCGCGATGGACACGGCGGTCTCCTCCGGGGTCCGGGCGCCGAGGTCAAGGCCGATCGGGCTGGACAGCCGCTTCAGTTCGGCCTCGGTCAGCCCTGCCTCCGTGAGCCGGTTCCATCGGTCCTGATGGGTGCGCCGGGAGCCCATCGCGCCGATGTAGCCGACGTCGGGCAGGCGCAGCGCGCATTCGAGCAGCGGGACGTCGAACTTGTGGTCATGGGTCAGCACGCAGAGCACGGACCTCGAGTCGATCCGCCCGGCCTCCGCCTCGGCGCGGAGATACCGGTGCGGCCACGCCACGACGACCTCGTCGGCGCCGGGGAACCGGGCCGCGGTGGCGAACACCGGGCGCGCGTCGCACACGGTGACCCGGTAGCCGAGGAGCGATCCCGTACGTGCGAGGGCCGCGGCGAAGTCGACGGCGCCGAACACGATCATCCGTGGCGGTGGCGCGAAGGACTCGACGAACACCCGAAGCCCCGCGCCGGTGGCGTCCAGGTCGCCACCACGGCACGCTCCGTCCGCGCTGTACGGCAGCACAGCGGATCGGCCGGCGTCCAGCAGACCGCGGGCGTCATGGCGTACGAGACGGTCCAGACGCTCCGAGCCGGTGCCGCCCGCCACCCGGTCCGGCCAGACAACCGTGCGGCGGCCGAGGCGTTCCGGCGGCCCGGCGATCACGGTGGCCACGGCCACCGGGCGTCCGGCCCGCACCGACTCGGCCACCTCACCCAGCTGCGGAAACGTCTCGGGGTCGATCCTCTCCACGAACACGTCGAGGGTGCCGCCGCAGGTCAGCCCGACCCCGAAGGCATCGCTGTCGGACACTCCGTACCGCTGAAGCACCGGCCGCGCCCCGGCGAGCGCTTCCTGTCCCGACTCGTAGACGGCGCTTCCGACGCAGCCGCCCGAGACGCTGCCGACCGCCTCGCCCCCGGGACCCACCAGCATCGAGGCACCGGGCCGGCGGGGCGCCGAGGCGTGCGTGGCCACGACCGTGGCCAGCGCCGCCGCCCTGCCCTCGGCCCACCAGGACAGCAGCTGTTCCATCACGTCACGCATGAGCGACTCCTCCCGTATCCGCCGTGCACCTGTGCCCGCGGGTCACGGCCGGGCTGCCGTGACCCGCCCGCCGAGCAGGCTTCCGGCGTTCGGCACGACAGGGGGCAGGCCGAGCTCCGTCAGGACGCGGAACGCCGTCGACGTGGCCGCCGACAGCACGGGCAGCCCCGCTTCGTCCTCGACCGGCTGGATCGACGCGAGGGACGGCATCTGCACGCACGCCGACAGCACCAGGGCGTCGGCCCGGCTCAGGTCGAGACGCCGCCAATGCTCGCGCAGATCGGCCGGGTCGAGTCGGGCGACCGCCAGGTTGTCGGGCACTTCGAGGCTGAGGGCGTCGACCACCTCGATGCCGGCGTCCTCGATGTAGTCGACGACCTGGGCGGTGAGCCCCTTCATGTACGGCGTGATGATGGCGACGCGCCGGGCGCCGAGGGCCCCGATGCCGCTGAGCAGGGCGCCGGCGCTGGAGACCACCGGAGCCTCGGCGCCTTCGGCGCGCAGCACGGAGGTGATCTCGTCCTCCGCCACGCAGTGGTGGCCCGGGCCCTGGGCCATGATGGCGACCAGACAGGCGGTGGCGACGACGTCGGGCCGGGCGTCGGCCAGTTCGAGTGCGGCGCGCTGGGTCTGCGCGTTCATCCCGCGCAGTTCCTCGGGGGTGACGTGCTTCATGCGCATCCGGCTGCTGTGGAACACGAAGCGGTCGTCGGGCCGGACGGCCTCGCGGGCGCTCAGCATCCGCGGGAGTTCGGTCTCCATGGTCAGGTTGGAGCTGGGCACGATCATGCCGATGTGATGGTCCGTCATGGGTTTGGTTCCTCCGGTTGCGATGGTGGGCCGGGCGCCCCTCCCCTGTCGGGAGCGCCCGGGTACGGCGGTCCGACGGCCGGAGGGCTACGAGCCCGAGGCCAGTCCCGCCCAGTGGTCGGCGAGGGACGTCAGCGTGTGCAGAAAGCTTTGGTGTTCGGTGTCGCCGAACGGCTCCATCAGGCGCCGGTCCAGCGCCCGTGCGCGGTGGTCGGCCTCACGGAGGAGGTCCTCGCCAACCTCTGTGAGGTAGAGCAGTTTGCGGCGGCCGTCGTCGGCCGCGGTACGGCGGGTGATCAGCCGCCGGGTCTCCAGACGTCGGGCCACGTCCGCCATGGTCGAGGTGTCCAGCGCCACGGCGGCGGCCAGGGATCGCTGGTCGCGTCCGGGGCATTCCTGGACGGTCTGGAGTACGGCGAACTGCGGGCCGGTGAGCACGGGGTCCACCTCGCGCAGCCACGCGGCCAGGTACGCCTGGTAGAGGCGGCGCACCTGGTAGCCGGGGGCGGCGGTCAGGACGGCCGGCGCCCGGGCGGCGGCCTCGGAGCATGGTTGCGCATCGGACATGACCACCCTTACGCACGCTGCTGGGGGCCGGTGTCGGGCGGGGAATCGGTGCCGGCCCGGGGGTCGGCACCGGCCTGGGGGGCGACGTCGGCCCGGGGGTCGGCACCGGCCCGGGGGTCGGCATCGGCCCGGGGGTCGGCATCGGCCTGGGGGTCGGAATCGGCCTGGGCGAGGACGGCGCTCAGGGCTGTCCGCAGAGTCGCGAGGGCGGCCGTCGGGGTGTCCCAGAAGATCATGTGTCCCGCGCCGGGGACGCCGTGAAGCACAGCCGCCGGATTCGCGCGGGCGGCCTCCTCGGCCCCGGCGGCGGTGACCACCGGGCTGTCGGCCCCGTACAGCATGGCGACGGGCGTCGGCACCCGGGGCCACCAGTCGAAGAAGTCCTCGTGCTCGAAGCCGTGGTGGGTGCCGACGATGGCCTCCTCGGCACAGCTGGAGAGCCAGCGCGCCCTCAGCTCCTGCTCCCGCCGCGGCCACGAGGGCCAGGAGACGGCCACCTCGTCGGCGTCCGTACCACGACGGGCCTCGGACAGCTGCCGCAGGAACGCCTCCAGGCCGGTGGGGTACGGTCCGCGGCCCGGGCCGCTCATGGGTGGATCGGCCAGGACGGCACCGCGCACGGCCACCTTGGCCCGCACCGCGACGGCGGCTGCGATCCGCGCACCCATGGAGTGGCCGAACAGCAGCGGACTGTCGAGCGCCAGGCCGCTGATGAGCGCCTCGGTGTCCTCGGCGTACTCCTCAAGGCCGAAGCCCTCGCCGTCGTCGGACAGTCCCCTGCCGCGGACGTCCAGCACCACCGGCCTGACGAGGTCGGTCAGTTCGCGCGCGACGAAGTCCATCGTGATGGCGGGGCTCGTGATGCCCGGCAGGACGACCAGCGGAGGCAGCTCGCCTCCGTAGTCGAGCGCATGGAGCCGGGTGCCGCCGGAGCGGACCCATCGGCTCGTGGCCGGCACGTCGGCCAGGTCGGCGAGCGCGGTCCGCAGAACCGATCGCTGAGGCACGGGACTCCTCCTCATGAGCCGGCCCGCACGTCGGGGGCGGGCGTCGAGCTGACGTAACGGAGCGCGTCCTCAAGGCTGATGACGTCGCCGTACTTGGCCTGGATGTCGAAGAGGGCGGCGTCCGCGGGGCCTTGGGCCCGGTCGCCCACGCATGCGCGGGGCACCAGCACCGAGAAGCCCGACTGGACGGCGTCGACGGCGGTGGCTCGCACACAGCCGCTGGTGGTGGCCCCGCACACCACGGCGGTGTCGCAGCCCAATCCGGTCAGGGTGCCGGCGAGGTTGGTCCCGAAGAACGCGGAGGCGCCCTTCTTCACCACCAGCACGTCGTGTTCGGGCCGCATGGGCAACCGCGGGTCGACCGCCACCGCATCGCCGCCCTCGACGAGCCCCCGCAGGCCCGGCGCCTTGCGCAGCCAGGCGATCGAGTCTCCGGACGCCTCGGCCTCGGTGTAGGCGATGGCGGTGAAGATCACCGGCACGTCGGCCGGACGCCCCGCCTCGATCAGACCGGCGGTCGCCGACACGACCTCGGTGAGGTCCGTGCCCGAGGGGTACGAGTCCTCGGTGAAGCCCCTGGTCAGGTCCACCACGACGATCGCCGGGCGGCTGCCCCGCCGGACCGGGGAGCCGAAGCCGGCCGTCTTGTAGGTGCGTTCGGTGCCGGCACCGTAGAGTCCGGCGCTCATCGACGCCTGCCCAGGAGCCAGCCCTGGAAGAGCCCGAGCAGGAAGGCCGCCCCGACCGGACCGTACTTCTTCAGCACCGGGCCGGCGATCAGCGACAGCCCGTCGAGTTCGGCGGAGGCCGCGGCGGGCACGACGGCCGCGGGAGTGGACTCGGACGAAGCGGCAGCGGCCGGGCCCTGCGCACGGTTCTGGGTGAGGAGGAGGTCGCCGAGGTTCTGTGCGAACTGCTGGAGGATCCGGTCGGACACCGTGGCGATGGCGCCCTTGCCGAACTGGGCGATCTTGCCCCGGATCACCAGGTCCGTGTTCAGGTTCAACTGCGCGCCGTCGGGGGTCGGGAGCACCTCCAGGAACACCTCGGCCTCGGCGTCGCCGCTGCCGTGCGTATCGGCGCCGCTGGCGTGGACGCGCAGCCGCCGCTTCTCGGTGTCGACCTCCAGGAAGCGCACGGTGCCGGCGTAGGCGGCCGTGATCGGGCCCACCTTGACCTTGACGGCGCCGCGCCAGGCGTCGCCGTCACGGCCCTCGAGAGCGGCTCCCGGCATGCAGGACGCCACTCGCCGGACGTCGCTGATCAGGGCGAACACCGCGTCGGGCGCGGCTTTGACAGGAACGGTGTTGGTCAGTTGCACGGAGTCTCCTCGGAACACGCGGCCCGCTGGGCGCGCCGGGCGGTCGCGCAGGCGTCGATGGCCTCCACGATGGTCTGGTAGCCGGTGCACCGACACAGGTTGGCGGCGACGACGTCCCTGATCTCCTCCTTGGTCGCCTCGGGCCGCTCCGCGAGGAAGCCTTCGGCGAGCATGAGGAAGCCGGGGGTGCAGAAGCCGCACTGCAGGCCGTGGTTGTCGGTGAAGGCCCGCTGGAGGTCGCTGAGTCCGCCGGAGCCGGAGTCGGCGGCACATGGCCTTCCCTCGTCGGCGAGGGACTCGACGGTCGTGATCCGCGCCCCCTCCGCCTGGGCGGCGAAGATGAGGCAGGCACGGGCCGGGAGCCCGTCGACGAGCACGGTGCACGCGCCGCAGATGCCGTGCTCACAGCCGACGTGGGTGCCCGTCAGTCGCAGGTCGTGGCGGAGTACGTCCACCAGGGTGCGGCGCGGCGCGGTGATCACCTCGTGCGAGGTGCCGTTGACGTCGAGGGTGAGGAGCTGGACGTCGTCGCCCAGGCCGCTGGTGTCGGTCATGGTGTCTGCTCCAGTGCTGGTGCCGGCGGTGTGGGTGCCGCCGAGGTCAGGGCGCGATGGACGGTCTCCGGTGTGACGGGCGTGTCGTCCAGCTCGACGCCGGTGGGGCGCAGCGCGTCGTTGACGGCGTTGAGTACGGCGGCGGGGGCCCCGATCGTGCCGCCCTCCCCCGCGCCCTTGGCGCCCGTCTCGGTGAAGGCGCACGGGGTCTCCAGGTGGTGGATGGAGACGTCGGGGATCTCGTGGGCGGTGGGCACCTTGTAGTCCATGAAGCTGGTGGCCGAGGGCTCGCCCTGGTCGTCGTACGTCACCTGCTCGAACAGCGCGCCCGCGATGCCCTGGGCGATCCCGCCCCGGCACTGGCCCTCCACGACCTGCGGGTTGATCGCCACTCCGCAGTCCTCGACACAGACGTACGCGAGGATCTCGACCTGGCCGGTGCCCTCGTGCAGTTCGACGACGACGCCGTGCGTGGCGTTGGAGAAGGTGCCGTCGCCGAAGACGTCGAAGACGGCGGTGGCGGCGAGACCGGGCTCGATGTCCTTGGGCAGCAGGTGCGCCTTGAGATAGGCGATGTCGGCCAGGTGCTCGTACGCGAGTGTCGTGTCCGGGTCGTGGAGCCGGCGGACCCGGCCCCGGTCCAGTGCGGTCTCTTCCGGCGAGACGCCCCACTCGGCGGCGGCGATGGCACGGAGCTTGTCGCCGAGCCTGGCCGCCGCCAGCCCCACGGCGCTGCCGCCGACGACGATCGAGCGGCTGGCGAAGCTGCCCCAGCCGTAGGTGACACGGTCCGTGTCCCCCTGATGGAGCTTGACCTTGGCGAGGCCGACGCCGAGCGCGTCGGCGACGATCTGCGCCATGGTCGTCTCGTGACTCTGCCCGTGGCTCATGGTGCCGGTGGTGACGGTGACCGCGCCGCTGGTGTCCATGCGGACCTCGGAGAAGTCGAAGCCGGGGACGACCTCCATCTTGCGTGCGGCGAAGGCGGCCGAACCGTACCCCGTGCGCTCGCTGAAGCAGCTGTAGCCGATGCCGACGTGGCGCCCTTCGGCACGCGCCGCGGCCTGCCGCTCGTACCAGCCGGCCTCCTTCAGGGCCTGCTCGCACAGGTCGAGGGATTCCAGGTACGAGCCGGGGTCGTAGGTGATGCCGTTGACGCCCGTGTAGGGGAACTCGGTGATGACGTTCCGGCGCCGGATCTCCAGTGGATCGAGGCCCAGTTCGCGTGCGGCGCGTTCCATGAGCCGCTCGGCGACCATCACGTACTGCGGGCGGCTCACGCCCCGGTAGGGGGCGGTGGGCGCCTTGTTGGTGGTGATGGCCCGGCCGCGCACGCGGTAGGCGGGCACCTTGTAGACGCCGGGCATCTCGGCGGAGGCCATCAGAGGCTCGATGCCGGCCGTGAACGGGTAGCAGGAGTAGGCGCCCATGTCGCAGACGACGTCCGCGTCGAGAGCGAGGATCCGGCCGTCGGCGTCGAAGGCGGCACGTGCGGTGTAGTGCTGTTCGCGGGCGAGGAACGACGCGGACAGCGCGTCCTTGCGGTCCTCGATCCACTTCACGGGCCGTCCGAGCCGTCGCGCCGCCGCCGCGGTGGCGATCTCCTCGCGGCCCACCGCGCACTTGAGCCCGAAGCCTCCGCCCATGTCCGGGACGATCACCCGCACCGCGCGCTCGTCGAGCCGCAGGCAGCGCGAGGCGACGGTGCGCACCTGGTGCGGGACCTGCGTGCAGGTGTGCAGGACGAGCTGTTCCTCCCGGTCGTCCCAGTGCGCCACCGCACCGCGGGTCTCCAGCGGCAGCGCGTTCTGCCGGCCGGTCCTCGTCTCCACGTGCACCACGCAGGGCGCGCTGTCGAAGACGTCGTCGATGCCCTCCGTGGCGAACAGGGAGACGTCGACGAGGGTGTTGTGCGCGGCCTCGTCATGGACCAGGGCGGCGCCGGGCGCGAGGGCCTGTTCCTCGCAGGTGATGGGTGGGAGTGACCCGTAGGTGACCTTGGCGGCTTCCAGGCCGTCTTCTGCCGTGTACGGGTCGCGGGCGACGACCACGGCGATGGGCTCGCCGACGTACCGGACCCGGTCGCGGGCGAGGACCGGCATCGCCGTGGGTACGAACTCCGATAGCGGGCGCCCGAGTTGGGCCGTGATGTCGCCCATCTCCAGGTCGGCGGCGGTGAACGCGGCGACGACGCCGGGCACTCGGTACACGTCGGTCAGGTCGACGCCGGTGATCACGCCGTGGGCGACCGTGCTGCGGACGAACTGCGCGTGCAGCATGCCGGGCAGCTCGATGTCGTCCACGAAGCGGCCTCGCCCGGTCAGCAGCCGAGGATCCTCGCGGCGGGCCACCGACCTGCCGACCAGACGGTCGTCCTGGGGGGACTTCATCGGGACATCGCCTCCTCACAGGCGCGTTCGACAAGCGTGCGGATGAGGTGTTTGCGGTACCGCGTGCTGCCGTTGGCGTCGCCCGGCGGGTCCACCGCGGCCGCCGCCGCTTCCGCGCAGTCCCGGAAGGAGCCGCCGGCGGCCAGCGCCGCCTCGGCCTCGGGGACCCGTACCGGCATCGCGGCGACACCGCCGAGGGCCACCCGGCCGCCGCGGACCGCGGCTCCGTCGGCGTCCAGGTCCACGGCGGCTGCCACGATGGCGAAGTCACCGCGGCGCTCGGCGAATTCGGTGAGCGCCGCATGGGGCGCGGGGCGCGGGAAGACGATCTCGGTGAGGATCTCGTCGGGCTCCAGAGCGGTCGTGTAGTAGCCGTGGAAGAATTCTCCGGCCGGGATGCGACGCGGACCGCGCGGACTCCGGACCACGATCTCGGCGTCCAGCAGTACGGCGAGCAGGCACCACTCGGCCGTCGAGTCGCCGTGTGCGATGCTGCCGCCGACCGTGCCACGGGTGCGGATCGGCAGATGGCCGATCCACGCCATGGCATCTCGGATGACGTCGAAGCCCGCCCCCAGGCTGTGCCGCTGGGCGTTCTCCACCGTGTGGTGGGTGGTGAGCGCCCCGATGCGCAGCCCGCCTTCGGCGCCGACGCCCAGATGGTCCAGCTCGCGCAGGCCCGCGATGTCGACCAGGTGCGCCGGCCGGGCCAGTCGGAAGTTCATCATCGCGACCAGGCTCTGGCCGCCGGCGATGACCTTGGCTTCGTCGCCCAGCTCGGCGAGGAGCGTCGTGGCGCCTTCGACGTCGCGCGCCCGGTGGTAGCGGAAGGGAGCGGGCTTCATGCTTCTCCTGTCGTACGGAGTCGGACGGGCAGGTGGGCCCGGTCGGGCGGGCGAGCCCTCAGAGCACCGCCCGACCGGGTGCCGGTACCGGGACGTCCAGCCGCTCGGCTCCCGAGGGGTCCTCGGCGTCGTCGTCGGCGTCGTCGTCGAGCGCTCGCCCCTTGGTCTCGGGCGCCGCGACCGCCGTCCAGACGACGGCCCCCACGACGGCCAGGGCGAGCACGGCGAAGGTGAGCGGCAGCCCCAGCAACGGCCACATGACCGAGCCGAACAGCAGGGGGGCGAAGCCGGTCAGCACCCGGCTGAAGGACGATGCCCAGCCGAAGCCGCTGGCCCGCAGCAGCGTCGGGTACAGCTCGGACACGTAGGCGTACATGGCCGGGATGGTCAGCTGCATCAGGAAGCCGAAGACGGCGATGGCGACGACGGATCCCGTCGGCATGTCCATCATCAGCGCGAACGCCACCAGGGCGAGCGCGGCGAGCGGGGCCGTGACTCCGATGAGCCACTTCCGGCCCACCACGTCGACCAGCGCGGTGGACACCAGGACTCCGAGGATGCCGACGCCGCTCATCAGCGTCGTGCTCATGAAGGCGGCCGTGTCCCCGAGGCCCTGCTCCTTGAGGATCGACGGCATCCAGCTCAGCGCCGCGTAGTAGACGAGCATGACGCCGGCGAACAGCAGCCAGGCGGCGGAGGTGATGCGGGGGCTGAACCTCCAGACGTCGCGGAGCTGTTCGTAGGCTGCCCGCGGCCCCCTCGACCCGCTCTCCTCCACCGGGGCGGGGATGACATACGGCTCGACCGGCGCTCCCGTGCGGACGACCAGATCGTCGATGACGGCGCGGGCCTCGGCCTCCCTCCCCTTCTTGCTCAGGTAGACCGGCGACTCGGGGATGCCCCGGCGCACCCAGAAGAGCAGCAGCGCCGGAAGGCTCATCGTGGCGAGCATCCATCGCCAGTTGTCGTCGAGTGTCAGCATCATCGTCGACACCAGACCGCACAGGGTCACGCCGATCGGCCACCACACGTCCAGTGCGGTGAGGACCCGGCCGCGGTACTTCCTCGGCGAGAACTCCGCCACGAGGGCGTAGTCGACGGGAATGCAGCCGCCGAGTCCGACGCCGGCGACGAACCGCAGGGCCAGGAAGACGGCGTAGTTCGGGGCGAAGGCGCCGAGCACCGAGAACAGCGCGAAGATCAGCAGGGTGACGCTGAACGCCTTCTTGCGGCCGATGCGGTCCGCGATCGCGCCCCAGACGACGGCGCCCAGGGCCATGCCGACCAGGTTGGCGGTGGCCACGAGGCCGCGCTGGGAGAGCGTCAGATCGAAGTGCGCGCCCAGCAGCGGCATCAGGAAGCCGTTGAGGGCGATGTCGTAGGCGTCGAAGAGGTAGCCGAGGCCTCCGATGATGAAGATCTTTCCTTGGACCCCCCATCTCCATGGGAGGTCCTGGACGATCTGGTCGCCTGTCTTCACGTTCGCTCCACGGGGGTGTTCGAGGGGGACGCGCCCGCGCGGGGCGGACACCGGGGGTGGATGAGCGGGGGGCTGGGGGTTGCGGGGAGGGGCGGGCCCGGGTGACGGGGTCAGCGGGCGAATCGGTAGTCGTACGCGCCCAGATCCGGGTCGTTGAGCGGGGTGCCGCTCCACAACCAGTCGTAGGAGACGTCGGACTCCCCGTCGAAGCCGCGCTTGAGCAGCTCGTCGCGCGCCTCCTGACGAGGGCCGTCCGGGTAGTGGTAGAAGGTCTTGTTCTGCAGCGAGGCGTCCTGGACCATGCCGGCGTGCTTGGCGCGCCGGTCGACGTAGCGGCGCAGCGCGAGTTCGGTGCCGTCGACGGTGGTTCGGCCCAGTTCCTCGGCCAGGACCGCGGCGTCCTCCATGGCCTGGGAGGCGCCCTGTGCCTGGTAGGGCAGCATGGCGTGGCAGGCGTCGCCGAGGAGGGCTACGCGGCCGTCCATCCAGACCGGGTCGCGGCGGCGGTGGTAGAGGGCGAAGCTCATGACGTCGTCCTTGGCCTTGGACAGCATGGCCGCGACGCGGTCGTCCCAGCCGGGGTAGGCGTTCACGAGCTCGTCGGCGCCGGCCTGGGCGGTCCACTTCTCGGCGACGTCGTCGGTGCACGGGACACAGCCGACGACGTTGAGGTACTCGCCGCCGCGGATCATGTAGTGGACCAGATGCCGTTCGGGGCCGTACCAGATGGTGCTCTGGAAGCGGTCCATCAGGAATCGGGTCGCCGGATCGGCGGCGATGAGATCGCCCGGGATCAACGCGCGGAACGCCATCTCACCGGAGAAGCGCAGTGTGTCCGGGAGACCGATGAGGTCGCGGACGCGGGAACGGATGCCGTCGGCGCCGATCAGCACATCGGCCTCGAAGCGTCGGCCGTCCTCGGTCACCGCGGCAGGGCGGCCGGGGTTGCCGCGGTCCAGCGCGGTGACCGTGCTTCCGGTGTGCAGCTCGACGACCGGTCCGGGACCGTCCGGGTCGACGCAGGCGTCCGTGAGGACGCCGTGCAGGTCCGCACGGTGGTAGTGCCAGTACGGGGCGTTGTAGCGCTGCTTGCAGGCGTCGCCGAGCTGGGTCAGCCCGATGATGCCGCCGTCCTTCCACCTGCGCCGCACCTGGTCCTGGGGCTCGGTGTGGATGGCTTCCAGCTGCTTGCGCAGTCCGAGGCCGAGCAGGATGCGGCTCGCGTTGGGCGCCGTCTGGATGCCGGCGCCGATCTCGCCGAACTGCGGAGCCTGTTCGAGCACGGTGACGCCGAGGCCCCGCCGGCGCAGGGCCAGCGCGGCCGTCATCCCGCCGAGCCCGCCTCCGACGATGACGACTTCGAACGATTGCGTGGATGCCATGTGTTCTCCAGATGCGGGTGTGGCAGTCGTGATCAGAAGTCGACGAGTCGGCCCGCGCTGACGACGTCCTGGTCGTCGACGGACACGGTGCAGCCCCGCATGGCGATGTCGAGGTGCGCGTACGACTCACGGCCGAGCACGGGGTGCGGCCCCGTGGACCAGAGGAAGTTGCCGGCGAACGCCCGAGCGTCCATGCCCATCAGCTCTTCCTTGCCGTAGAGGGCGGTGGCGAACCAGTCCGCGGTGCGCATCAGGCCCCAACCCATGTGGGACAGGCTGCGCGCCCATTCGTCGTTCGCGTCGTCGAAGAACGTGTTCAGCAGATGGGCCTCGGCACCGCCGGAGACCTTCTCGATGCGCCCGGCCGCGATCTCGAGGGTGACCGGCTGACGCACGTACTCCTTGAACGGCAGCAGGATGTCGCCCTCGGCCAGCACGATCCGCCCGTCGGAGAACTGCGGCCAGCAGAGCACCATGGTGCTCGGCCAGTGGTCCCAGCGGCCCGGGTCGTCGGCGAAGCCCACCTGGAACTCGGGCTTGGAGCCCGGCAGTTCGACGGTCAGGTCGGTACCGGCCTCGGAGGTCACCCTCATGACGGAGGCGCTCTTCACCAGCTCGACGCCCCTGAGGACCTCGGCCTTGTCCTCCGGCTTGGGCAGGTTGCGGATCAGGACGTCGGGTGCGTCGCAGACGAAGAGGATGCGGGTGCCGGTACGCAGGATCTCCTGCTGGAGGGGGGCGTGGATGAAGCCCTCCCGAGTGAGGTCGACGACGAGGTCGGCGGACTTGAGCAGCTCCTGCGCGGTGCGGTCGTTCAGCACGGCGGTCAGACCGGGACCGGCGCCCGTGTGGGTGCTGTCGGTGGGAGAGGGGTTGCCGCCGGGCACGGTGGCGGCGATGACGTGCGCGCCACAGGCCTTCGCCGCACCGAAGGCGGCCCCGACGTAGTCACCGCGACTGCTCGGTTCGGACAGGACGACGACGTGCTCGTCGGGCGTGAGCTTGCACAGCTTCAGCTCCCGGGTGAACGCGTCGAGCAGATCAACAGAGGTGAGGTCGAACATGTCTCGCTCCTAGGGATGGGAGGTTGGTGAGACGGTGGTCGCCGGTTCGGGCATACGAGTGAGGGCATGGATCAAGCCATGCAGAAGGAGACCGACGTCGTGGTGCGCGGCACTCCGGAGCGCCGCCGACGGGATTAATCCGAGCACGTACGATCTCGGTCTGGCAAGGGGGTCGCCCCGATTTTGTTGCCGCCGCCCGCCTCGGCCTACGCCTCGATCGAAGATCAATCCGCCCTGACCAGGCGCTTTCCACGCACCCGCCCGGAGCTCCCTGACATCACCCCCGAACGGGCGATGTTTCCGCGCGGCACGAACCCTTGCGCAGAGGCATCCGTACGTGCTCGGATCATCTTCATCCGCATCCGGACCATGCGCCCGGCGCGCCATGCCGCTGGCTGATTCCCAACGGCGCACGCCACCCTGAGGAGGGCTTTGATGTCACCTGAGACATGGCGCGACCACGGCACTTCGCGCCCATCCGGCCGCGCTCGGGTGACGTGGGGGCGGCGCGGAGTCGTGGGACCGGGCCCCAACAACAGAAGCCCCGGACCCGCATGGGTCCGGGGCTGCATCAGGTCCGTCACGGGAGGGAGCAGGACGCCGGGCCGGAGGACGATGGGACCGCCGCCTGGGGTGCGGGTTCCAGAGGGGCCCACCATCCGATGAGGGCACCTTCCGCTTCGCGGAGACGGGCGCCGGCATCGGCATGACGCCGCCGCCGACTCGGCAGGCTCAGCCCGGCCGCAGTGCGATCGCCGCCGATGCGTGAGGCGAACGATCGCTTCCGAACGCTGGGGCGGGCCGTCCCTCACTTCACTGCAGGGCGACGACTCAACCCTGCAGGTGCGGACCGCCGTTGACCGTGAGGCGGCGACTAACCCTTCAGGTCCGGCTTCCATTCATGAGCCAGGAGCCCGAGCAGGACCTCGTCCAGGAACTCGCCCAGCACCCAGGCCGACGAGCGCAGTACGCCCTCGCGGACGAAGCCGTTGCGCTCGGCGGAGCGCAGCATCGCGGCGTTGTCCGACAGCGTCTCGATCTGCAGCCGCTGCAGACCGCGTACGACGAAACCGTAGTGGCACAGCACCGCGACCACGTCGGTGCCGTAGCCCTTGCCACGAGCGGCCGGCAGCAGTCCCAAGCCGATGTGCGCGGACCGGCTGTGGTTGTCGATGCCCCACAGCGTCGCGGTGCCGACCAGCGTGCCACCGTCCAGCTCGATCACGGAGAACGGGACGTGGCCCTGCTCCGTGTCGTCCACGACGAGCCGCGAGTCCTTCGAGCCTGGCGTGACCGGCCGCCACGGCCGGCCTTCGGCGCGCGACGCGTTCACCACGTCGTCGTAGAGCTCGGCCCGCAGGACCGGGATGTCTTCTTCGTGCCGGGCCCTGAGCCCGACCTTGCTACCCCTAAGCATGCAAGCTTCCTATCCGACCGGCCCGGCCGACGGCAAGCCAAATAGGTCCTGGCGGCGGAGCTGCGCCGCGAGCGGCAGAGAAGCGATGAGCCGGAGCGCCTCGCCCACACCGGCCCGGCTCGGGACGATCCTGCGGGCATCGACGGGGCCGCTTCACCCAACGAGCGTGGCGGCCACTGGCGCTGACACCGCGTGCGGAGCGTGACTTCCTCAGGCGCCAGGGGTTGATCTACGGGTAGTGCTTCCGCACGTGCCACCACCGCTGGGCGCCGATCGGTTGCCTCGGCCGTACCCAGCCCCGTGACTGGAGTTTCCATGCTGCGTTCCGCCGGCCTCGCCGTCTCCCTGGCTCTCGCCGCCGTCGCCACGGGCGCTGCCGCCACAGCCGCTCCTGCGCCCGAAGACCGCCTCACGCTGACCGTGGCCGACAGCGGCGACCCGGCCACCGACGGTACGTTCGAGCTCGACTGTCACCCGGCCGGCGGCTCCCATCCCGCTCCCCGAGCCGCCTGCGACAAGCTCGACGAGCTGACCGAGTGGGGTGCGGACCCCTTCGCACCGGTGGCGCCGGACACGATGTGCACGATGCAGTACGGAGGACCGGCCACGGCCCACGTCACGGGCACGTGGGCGGGCCGGCCGGTGAACGCGGAGTTCAAGCGGACCGACGGCTGCGAGACCGCCCGCTGGTCCAGGTTCGAACCCGTACTGCCGCACGCCGGAAGCTGAGCCCTCCACTGCACAGTTCAGACGTTCGAGCCGATCGCACGCACGTCTCGAACTAGGGACCGAGGGTCCCGAATATGCCGCAGGTTCTTTCATGCACAACCCTGTTGCACCGGCTCCCCCGAGTGGCAATGTGTCGGTACGCGGTCCTCGCAGTCCACCCCCGGAGACGGGATCGCACACGGCCCCGCCTGCCCCGAGCTGGCGGGGCCGCGCAAAGTCCCTCCCGACCTCCCCGCGGGAGGGCCTCAGCGCGCGCCCGGGCCCAATGTCAGACCCCGCTCGTACCGTCGTAAGCACGAGGCCGGGTCTTGTCGGCCACTGACGCACGGGAGCAGGTCGTGACTGAGATCAGCGTGGACCGGCAGCACCTGGATCATCTCCTGGCCGACAGCGCGAGCGCGTACGGATCTCCGTATCAGCGCGCGTTCGCCGAGTTGGCCGCGACGCACCGTGGCCGGCCCCCGGGCGAGATCCTGCCCCTGCTGCGCGCCGCCGCCGACCGTGCGCTGCTGGGCTTCGCCCCGGCCGATCTGCGCGAACAGGCCGAGGCGATCAGCACGGGCACCCCCTACGTCCTGCGCGTGCGGGTCACCGGCCACTGACCGGCCCCGGGTGGAGTGCGACCATTGGCCCGGTCTGCTGCCACCCAGGCACGAAGGCGATGAATCCCGAACTGCGGGAGGCACTGGCGGCACGGAGCCTCCCGCCCCAGGCCGACCGCAGCGCGGCCCCGTCGGGGCGCGTTCGCGGGACCCGCGCCGGCGTCATCCGGCGGGCGCCGACCGGCTCCGCGTCACGACAGGGCGAGGACGCAGAACTCGTGGCCGTCCGGGTCGACCAGGCACGTCCACGGGACGTCGCCCTGGCCGAGGTCGAGGTCGGTGGCGCCGAGGGCCCGCAGCCGGGCCACCTCCGCCGCCTTGTCGTCACCGGGGTACGGCAGCAGGTCGAGGTGGACGCGGTCGGGAACGGTCTTCACGTCGGGCGTGCGGAGGAACTCGAGATAGGGGCCTACACCCTGGGCGGAGCGCAGTGACGCCTGATCGTCGGTCACCTCGTGCAGTTTCCAGTCCAACGCCTCGCCCCAGAACCGGGCCATGGCCCGCGGATCCGCACAGTCGACCACCACCGCGGCGATCGGACCGGTGTCCCGGTAGACCTCCCGAGGCTCCAGCACACAGAACTCGTTGCCCTCCGGGTCGGCGAGAACCGTCCACGGCACGTCGCCCTGGCCCACGTCGACGGGGCTCGCACCGAGAGCCTGGAGGCGCTCGACCAGCTCCCTCTGATGGGCCGCGGAGGTGGTGGCGAGATCGAGGTGCGTACGGTTCTTCGCCGCCGTCTTGGGTTCCGGGACGGGTACGACGTCGATGCCGACGAGAACCGGGTCCGGCCAGACGAGACCGCCGACGGGTCCGACGTAGGTGGTCACGCCGGGACTGTAAGCACTCCAGCCAAGCGCCTCGGCCCAGAACCGGCCCACCGCCGCGCTGTCGAGAGCCTTGATGTTCACCTGAACAGGTCGCAGTGCCATGCCGGCAATCCTATGCAGCCGTACTGCCCGACATCCGCAGCTCCTGTCGCCGAACTCGGGCGACACCGCTCCCGCTGCCACACCCTCCCAGCCCCCTGCACGGGTTCGGCAGGCCCCGAAGGCCCTTCGGGGGCGAGGCATTCCGAGAGGCCTGCGGGCGGGAGCTCGTCGGCCGGACAGATCAGGTAGTGGTCCCCTACTTGATGCGGTCGAGGAAGCCGAGTACCCGCCGGTTGACCTGCTGTGCGGCCTGTTCGTCGTAGGACGGCAGGGTGCTGTCCGTGAACAGGTGCCTGTCTCCGGGGTAGAGGAACAGCTCGGCATCCGTCGCCGTCTCGACGAGCGCGCGGGCGGCGTCCACATCGCCCTCCCCGGCGAAGAACGGATCCGCGTCCATGCCGTGGATCTGGACCGGGACGTCCTGGGGCCAGGCACCACCGAACTCCGAGATCGGGACGCATGCCTCGAGCAACAGTGCGCCCTTGGCACCGGGGCGGGTCTGGGCCAGCTTCTGCGCCGACAGGACGCCGAGCGAGAACCCGACGTAGACGAGCTCCGCGGGCAGCCCTTCCGCGGCGGCGGTTCCGCGCGCCCTGATCGTGTCGAACCCGGCGTTCTCGGCGTAGCCGATGCCTTCCTCAAGGCTGCCGAACACCTGCCCCTCGTACAGGTCCGGGACGTGGACGGTGTGTCCGGCCCGCCGCAGCTGCTCGGCGAAGTCTCGAATGCCGACGGTCAGCCCGTGTCCATGGTGGAAGACCAGTACCTCAGCCATGTCGCTCCCCTCGTGCCGCGGTGCCCCGGCGGCACCGCGGCACGAGTATGGCCCGCAGCACTGACATCCGCGGTCCTCGGCCCGGCCGGACACGGCGCACCAGCCCCGGTTCACCGGCTGGAACCTGTCTCCTGAGGCATCAGCGAATTTCGGGCGACAGGACGGCGGGTCTGCCGGACGATGACGGCTGGTGGCGGGTCAGGACGACGTGGTGGTGAACGAGGCAGTGGTGACGGGGATGTTGCTGGAAGCGCTGGATGCCGTGGTGTGGGACGGGCTCGAGACAGGACATCCGACGGATCCGGTCGAGCACGTGTCCCGGGCGCTTCGTCGGCTCGCTCTGGCGGGTGCACAGGCGACGGCCGGGGACTGCGACCCGCTCTACTCGCTCGTCGCGCGGGACGGATGCGAAACGCCGTCAGCGGCGGCGGTTGCCCTGCCGTTCGTCATCGCGCTCGCCACCGACCCGGCCATGGGTGCGCGGGTCGAACTCGTCGAAGTGCTGGCGGCGATGCAGGCACCAGCCCTGACCGGCGAGGACTGGTCCGCGGCGTGGGCCCTGCTTGCCGATCCGGAGCCGGCGGTTCGGCGGGCGGCGATGTCGCTGGCAGTCGGGATCGTACGGCTGCTGGAGCGGTGGCGGGTGGAGGCGGACCCGACGGTACGCGTGCCGCTGCTGCTCGCCCTCGGCGAGGCGGCTTCCGGAGAGGCCGGGGACCAGGCCGACGAGGCGCGAGCGGTGCTGGCCGACGTGCTGGACGGCGATGACCCGGTCATGTGGGTCGCGGCCGTGCATGCCTCGGCGGAGATCGACCGGGAGCTGCCGGTCCGGCGGATGGACCGGCTGATCGAGGTGTTCTCCGACCTCGCACTGCGTCCACGGTTCGAAGAGGTCTGGTACACCCCGACCGTCGACGGCCCCTGGACCCGCGAGCACCTGGTGTGGTCGACGGTCTGGCTGCTCAGGCACGATCCCGATGCGGAACTCTCCTTCACCGTGGAGCTGGCCGAGGCGGCACAACGCTCAGGGGACACTCTGCTGTGCCGGGAGGCACTGGACGTGGCGTGGCGCATCCTCACCGAGAGGCGTTCCGCGGAGGCCGCCCTGCTGCCACTCGCGGGCGGGCTGCTGACCGATCCGGACGGCGCCGTGCGGCTGCGGGCGGCGAACATTCTCGCGGCGCTCGGCCCGGCGGCGGCTCCGTACGCCGACCGGCTGGCCGAACTGCTCGACGACGACGAGGCGGACGGGTACCTCGACGGCACTGTCCGGGAGATCGCCCGGTGGGCATTGACCCGGATCGATGACCCGCGCGCACTGCCGGGGCTGATCGAGCAGCTCCGCGCGCAGGAGGAGGAGCAGGGCCGGGCCTACGTCGTCGGTGATCCGAGACGGCCGGACACCAAGGACGTACTGATCCCGCTGCGCGCGCACGCGGACATCCTGATGCCCACGATGCTGGAGACGATCCGGCCGGGCAGGGCGCGAAGCAGCGCGACCCGCAGCTTCCTCGAAGTTCTGGAAGCCTGGGGCGGGGACGTGCTGTCGGCCGCCCTGCCCGATCTCGTCCCACTGCTGGCGGACACCCGGACCTCGACCATGGTGATGGGGATGCTGTCGGCGATGGGACCGGCCGCCGCCTCGGCCGCACCCGCGCTGCGCACCTGTCAGGTTCCGGACTTCCCCGGCGGCCACGCCTTGGTGGCCCTGACTGCCGCTCGTATCGGCGAGGATCGCGAGGCGGCTCTGCGGCTCGTGGGCGAGGCGGTCATGGCCTCGGAAGGAACCGGGTACTCGCCTATCAGCGCCCTCGCCGCGTTCGGTCGCGACGCGGCGCCCTACGCGGACCGAGTGCGGTCCGCGATGGAGAACGCCCCGTACTGGCACCGGCTCACCGCGGCGATCACACTCTGGGAGATCACGGGCAGAATCGAACCGAGCATGCGGGTCCTGGAGGAGTTCATCCTGCCGATCGCCGACGGCGCGGACAGCTTCTGGTCCTTCCGCGAGGCCCTCCGGACCCTGATCCGGATGGGCGAGATCAGCCCGGCGATCCGCGCCGCGCTGCTGACGGTACGGCAGTCGGAGCGGCGCCTGTCCGCGGAAGGGGGATACCCGATGATTCTCCGTGACCAGGAGCTGCGCGGCCTGGTCGAGGAGGCCCTCGCCTGCGCGGGCGGCGGCTCGGGCTCGACGGGCTGAATCGTCTGGCGATCCCTCGGGCGCCGCCGACGGCCCGTACCCCTCCCCTGCCCTCACCTGTCTCCGTACGAACGTGGCCGACGTTCCTCAGCGAGGGCGACGGCCCCGTCGTCCGCTCAACGGATGGCCGCCGCAGCCCACTTGGCGAAGCCCGCCACATTGTGCGAGCAACGCCATCGGGACTCTCCCTCCGACTCCCGGTCGGGGTAGTCGAGGTCCGCCCACTCGTACTCCGAGTCCCCGGCCAGCAACGACAGCAGCATCTCGAAGGACTCCAAGTTCCCGTCGACATCATCTTCGTCGCACGGATGAGTCTCGTGCCCGCACTCCTGATTCGTGCCGGACGGATCCGAAGCCGCGGCCAGCAACGCCGCCGCTGCTTCGTCGGCAACCTCGGGTTCGGCCTCCGTCGCCGCATGGCCGTACATCAACACCAGCCCGAACGTGAAGAACGCGGTGACATCCGGATCACGCGGCACAGCCGCCCGCGCCAGACGAAGCTGTTCCACGCACTCCAGCAGGGTCTCGTCGTGCTCACCCAGGAAGTACCCCTGGCGGATCGACTCCCAGTCCTCGGCCAGCTCTTGAGCATTCGCAATCATGATCAGGTCGACGTACGGCCGGGGAGCCCTGGTTCCCGATACGACTGTGAGGATGTTGGGGTGCCGCTCTGGGCGGTGGCCTGACTCGCGATACGACTGGCCCTGGTGCCTTGAGTTTGATCTGTCGGCCACTGCTCGGGGCGGTACTCGTTGCCGCCGGGCAGGGGACGTGTCCCGATAGGGGCCTTCGCGACAGGCACCGTCACAGTCTTGACCGCCCCCGGCCCGGCGACGGCCACCGGTTCCCGAGGCGATCAGGAGACAGGCGACCT